>NZ_JBEZZF010000126.1:0-7249 GCF_040639055.1 Promicromonospora sp. NPDC023987
CCCGTCTGGGTCTCCGGCCCAGCCCCCGGGCGCACCTGTCACGGGCTGGGTTTCCTGGATTTGTGTTGGGTCGCTCGGGATGAGATCGGTCAATCAAGCGACCGATCTCATCCCAAGCGACCGAAGTCAACGAGTTAGCACCGGCACCCGGCTGTCAGACCGGGTAGGTCTCCTGCAGCACCCGGGCCAGGTGGCGCACGATCTCGCGCGGCCCCGACCTCGCGGTGCCCCGCTCGACGTCGCTGTTGTAGTTCGTGTTGGTGTTCACGTCGTAGGTCAGCACCCGGCCGTCGGCGGTCCGGATGTTCTCGATGCCGGCGACCTCGATGCCGTGCCGCTTCGTGAACTCGAGGTACTTGCCCACCACCGGGTCGTCGTAGCCCTCGCGCTCGGAGAACAGGCCCCACTCCTCGTCGGGCGCCATGGAGATGGTCGCGCCAACGGGCGGGACCGGGCGGCCCGTCTCCGGGTCGATGGCGCACGCGTCGGCGGGGCAGAGCTGGAACCCGCCGCGCTCGGTGTCCCCGCGCACGGCGTATACCATCTCGCCGCCCACGATCTCGACGCGGGTGATGCCGCCGTCGGCCGCGACGACGTACTCCTGGATCAGCGTGATGCCGTCCACCGGCTCCTCGTACTCGTCGGAGCCGACGTAGTCGGCGAGCTCGTCGAACGAGTCGAACCTGCGGACCCCCAGACCCTTGCCGCCCTGGTTGTGCTTGGTGACGAAGGGAGTGGGGAAACCCTGCGCGGCCTTCAGCACCTGGTCCCGCCCGACGGCGGCCACCGTGCGCGGCGTGGCGATCCCGGCGGCGCGCAGCGCCGTGAGCTGGTCCACCTTGCTGACCTCGAGCTCGAGCACTCGGCGGCCGTTGACCGTGCGGCGGCCGTACGCCTCCAGCCAGGAGAGCACGGCGCGGGAGTAGTCCTTGGTGAGCGCGTGGTCCCGAGTGTGGCTGCTCGCCGAGATGCGGGACCAGAAGATGCCTTCCGGCGGCGCATCGTCGAGGTCGAGCACCCCGTCGGTCAGGACCCACTCGACGTACTCGACGCCCTCGGCAGCGAAGGCCTCGGCGAACGGCGGGAACCACTCGGGGTTCTCGTGCAGGGCATAGATCTTGGGGGTGCTCACAGGGGCCTTCCGAACGCACGACAGCCGTCTAAGGAAACTCCTCAATACTGGCACGCACACCGAGCCGACCGGTTGTGTCCTGCGGCACAGGACCGCAGGCGCCGGGGTGTGGCGGAGACCGGCCCCGTGACCTCCCGGGACCGGCCTCCGCCCTGCGTGCTGCCTGGGCTACAGGTGGTCGACGCGCGCTGCTCCGGCGACTTCGACCGGCTTGTCTGCCGGCTCGGTGACTGCCTCGGCGGCGGGTTCACCGACGGCCTGGGCAGCGGTTT
Source organism: Promicromonospora sp. NPDC023987 (assembly GCF_040639055.1). Lineage (NCBI taxonomy): Bacteria > Bacillati > Actinomycetota > Actinomycetes > Micrococcales > Promicromonosporaceae > Promicromonospora > Promicromonospora sp. NPDC023987. The sequence goes on from NZ_JBEZZF010000126.1 coordinate 1,405, forward strand.
CGCCAACGGCCTCGCCGACAGGCTCCGGCGCCACGTCGACCTGCGCCAGGGAACGCCGGGCGGCGGGGACGGCGAGGATCGCGCCCAGCACGGCGACCAGCAGGACCCCGGCCAGGACGAGGAGCGACTCCACGGAGAACCGGTCGGCCAGCGGGCCGAACACGACCATCGACAGCGGCATCGCGACGGTCATGACGATTCCGACGAAGCCGAAGACCCGGCCCTGCATCTCGGGTTCCACGCGCTCCTGGATGATGGTGAAGGCCGGCGTGTTGAGGGTGGCGAACGTGATGCCGATCAGCAGGCCGAGCCCGAAGAACACCCACATGTTCGTGGAGAGGCCCAGCCCTGCGACGAGCACGCCCGTGGCAAGCACCGAGCCCACCATGAGCCGCACCCGGCGAGTGATCCGCGGCCCGACGCTGGCCATGATGATGCCGCCCAGCAGCATGCCGCCGCCCCAGAACAGCTCGTTGGCGGTCAGCTTCCAAACCTCGTCGCCGAACGTGCGGGTGACCATCAGCGGAGTGAGGTAGCTCGGTGCACCGACCAGGAACATCACCAGAGCGAACAGGGCGATCAGCCACTTCAGCGGGGCGTTCGAGCCGATGTACCGCACGCCCGCCACGAGGTCGCCGAAGTAGCTGACCGGACCGGCCTCGACATCGGCCCGCACCAGCCGCGGCACCCTGACCAGCGCGAGCATGCCGACGCCGATCAGCGCGGTCGCCGCATCCACGAAGAACACGGCGACGATGTCGAACGACGCGTAGACCACGGCGGCCAGGGCCGGGGCGAGCAGCATCATCCCGGACTGGATCGACTGGAACATCCCGTTGACGCGCATCAGCTGATCGGCCGGCGTGATCTGGGGGATCATCGCGCTCACAGCGGGCGTCTGGATGCCCGCGAACACCGACCGGACGGCCAGCGCCAGGTAGATGACCCACAGGTCGTCGACGCCGCTCACCATGAGGAGGGCCAGACCCAGCGTCACTACCGCGATCGTGGTGTCGGCTCCCATGATCAGGAGCTTGCGGGAGTGCCGGTCGGCCCAGACGCCGCCGAAGATCGACATGAACGCCTGCGGCAGCATGCCGAACACGATGCTCAGCATGAGCACCGACCCGGACCGGGTCTCGATGGTCAGGTGCCACATGACCGCGAACATCACCAGCATCGAACCGAGCAGGGAGATGGTCTGGCCGGTCAGGAACAGCCCGACGTTCCGCTTCCAGCCGGGCATCTCTTCGTTGCTCATGGTTCAACCCTGCCCGACGGGACGGTAGAACGCGGAAGCATTTCTGTATCCATGGAACGTTCGACGACGACGCGTGCCGGAACTCATCGGGGGACGGAGGCCCGGGGTACGCCGGGAGGAGCCAGATCTCATGACCTGATCCTCATACCTCAACTTTGGTCGAGGTCAAGGGTCCGTGTGCGCCGGACAGGTGCGCGTCCACGGCCCGTCGTCGGGCAGACTAGGACCAGCGAGCCGGCGACCGGCTCGCCGCGCGGCCGAGACCTCGCCGCGCCGACGAAACAAGGAGCAACCACGGTGACCGACATCCTCGACGAGCTGCAATGGCGAGGCCTGGTGGCACAGTCCACCGACGAGGCCGCGCTGCGTTCTGCGCTGTCCGAGGGAACCGTGGACTATTACGTGGGCTTCGACCCCACGGCCCCGTCGCTGCACATCGGCAACCTGGTGCAGGTCCTGACCGCACGCCGGCTGCAGGACGCCGGGCACCGGCCATACCTTCTGGTCGGCGGCGCGACGGGTCTCATCGGTGACCCCCGCGACTCGGGCGAGCGCACGCTCAACTCGCCCGAGACCGTCGCGAGCTGGGTGGAGCGCATCCGCGGGCAGATCGAGCCGCACCTGTCCTTCGACGGCGACAACGCCGCGCAGATGGTGAACAACCTGGACTGGACCGGCCCGATGTCGGCGATCGAGTTCCTGCGCGACATCGGCAAGCACTTCCGCCTCGGCACCATGCTGTCCAAGGACATCGTCGCGCGGCGGCTCAGCTCGGACGAGGGCATCAGCTTCACCGAGTTCAGCTACCAGGTGCTGCAGGGCATGGACTACCGCGAGCTGTACCGGCGGCACGGCATCACCCTGCAGCTGGGCGGCAACGACCAGTGGGGCAACCTGCTGGCCGGCGTCGAGCTGCTCCGCAAGGCCGAAGGCGTGAGTGCCCACGCGCTCACGACACCGCTGATCACCAAGGCCGACGGCACCAAGTTCGGCAAGTCCGAGGGCGGTTCGATCTGGCTCGACCCGGAGATGACCAGCCCGTACGCCTTCTACCAGTTCTGGCTCAACCAGGCCGACGCCGACGTCGTGAACTACCTCAAGGTGTTCACGTTCCGCAGCCAGGAGGAGATCGCCGAGCTCGAGCGCGAGGTGGCCGAGCGGCCCTTCGCACGTGAGGCCCAGAAGGCGCTCGCGGGCGACGTCACCACCCTGGTGCACGGCGCCGGCGCCACGACGGCGGTCATCGCGGCGAGCCAGGCCCTGTTCGGCCGTGGTTCGCTCGACGAGCTCGACGCGCGGACGCTCTCCGGGGCGGTCTCCGAGCTGCCGCGAGTGACGGCCAAGGCCGGCGACCTGGTCGCGGACCTCCTGGTCGGCTCGGGGCTCGTGGCGTCGAAGGGTGCCGCGCGCCGTGCGATCGCCGAGGGCGGCGCCTACGTGAACAACGTGAAGGTGACGTCGGACGAGGCGGCTCTCGCCCCCGAGGACCTGCTGCACGGGAAGCACGCGGTGCTGCGCCGCGGCAAGAAGACGCTGGCGGTCGCGACGTCGGAGTGACGCATCCCTGACCGGCTGCGCCGGTATGCGACGGCGGTCGCTCGCTGACAAGCGGGCGGCCGCCGTTCGCATGTCCGGACACTTCTGGCGTTCCGTCCTGCCCGATTACGGGCAAGAAATTGCTACTCGGCGCCGGGGGAGCCACTCTCTTCGCTATGAAGACGTCCTCAGACCTCGTCGCCCACGTGGCGGCGACCACCGGTCTCACGCCCGCCGAGGCGGCGCGGGTGGTCGGCGACGTCGTGGCGTACTTCGCCACGCCGGTCGAGGACGTCGTCCGACAGCGCCACGCCGAGCTGAAGACCTATGGGGCCAAGAACCCTGAGATCTTCGCGCGGATCGCCGTCGAGCTGGAGGAGCGGGTCGTCGCAGCTCCGCAGCTCAGCGAGCGGCAGCTTCGTCGGATGATCTACGGCTGATCCGGCCTCGGCCCTCAATATCTTTTCCGAAGGAGCACCAGCATGTGTGGAATCGTCGGTTACGTCGGCGGCCAGAACGCGGCCCCGTTGCTCGTGGAGGCGCTCGGGCGGCTCGAACACCGGGGCTACGACTCGGCGGGTGTCGCCGTCGTCGGCTCCCAGGTACGCGTGACCAAACGCGCAGGGCGCGTACGCGACCTCGCCGAGGTGCTGCCCAAGCGGATGTCGGGGCGGGTGGGCATCGGCCACACCCGGTGGGCGACGCACGGTCCCGCGACCGACGCCAACGCCCACCCGCACACGGATGAGAGCGGCGCGGTGGCGGTGGTGCACAACGGCATCATCGACAACGCCGCGGCGCTGCGTGCGCGCCTCGCCGACCAGGGCGTGTCGCTCGTCAGCGACACCGACACCGAGGTGTTCGCCCACCTCGTCGCCCTGTCCGACGCCGGCACGCTCGAGGGCAAGGTCGTCGACGCGCTGGACGCCGTGGAGGGCACCTACGGGCTGGCCGTCGTGCACGCCGGCTTCCCGGACCGCGTGGTGGTGGCCCGGAACGGCAGCCCGCTCCTGGTCGGCGTGGGGGACAAGGAGATGTTCATCGCCTCCGACCTGGCGGCGCTCGTGCGCCACACCACCACGGTGGCGCACCTGGCCGACGGCGAGCTGGCGACCGTCACGGCGTCGGGCTTCACGACGTTCCGCCGCGACCTGACGCGGACGCAGACCACGGCGCGAGAGGTGGACGTCGACCCCAGCGCCTACGAGCACGGACTGGTCGACGGCCGCCCGCGCATGTACACGGAGATGCTCGAGCAGCCGGCCAGCGTGGAGCGCGCGTTGCGCGGGCGGCTCGACGAGCGGTTCGCCACGGCACACCTGGGCGGGCTCGAGATGGATGCCCGCGAGCTGCGCGCCGTCCGACGCGTCAAGATCCTGGGCTGCGGGTCCGCGTACTACGTGGGGCAGATGGGCGCCTCCCTCATCGAGGAGCTCGCTCGCATCCCCGCCGATGCCGAGCCGGCGAGCGAGTTCCGCTACCGCAGCCCGGTGATCGAGCCGGACACCCTGTACGTGGCGGTGAGCCAGTCCGGCGAGACCATCGACACGCTGCTTGCGGTCGAGGAGATCCGCCGCAAGGGCGGACGGGTCATCGGCCTGGTCAACGTGGTCGGCTCCGCGATCGCTCGCGCATGCGACGGCGGGATCTATCTGCACGCGGGTCCCGAGATCGCCGTCGCCTCGACCAAAGCGCTCACCACCATGTTCGTGGGCTTCGCCCTGCTGGCCCTCCAGCTCGGCCGCGTGCGGGACCTCTCCGTCGCCGACGGACGCCGCCTGGTGGCCGGGCTGCAGAACCTGCCGGCGCAGATCGAGCAGGTGCTCGACGGCGAGGAGCGGATCGCGCAGGCGGCCAAGGCGCTCGCGGCGGCGGAAAGCCTGTTCTTCGTGGGCCGCGTGCGTGGCTACCCGGTCGCACGCGAGGGCGCGCAGAAGTTCAAGGAGATCAGCTACCGGCACGCCGAGGCGTACCAGATGTCGGAGCTCAAGCACGGGCCGCTCGCCCTCATCTCGCCGGACGTGCCGACCGTCGCCGTCGTACCCGACGACGAGCTGACCGATCGCAACGTGGCAGCACTCCACGAGATCGCTGCGCGCGGCGGCCCGCTCGTCGTCGTCACGCACCCCGGCGTGGACCTGGGCGAGCTGCAGGCGGAACGGATCGACGTGCCGCGCAACGAGCGGGAGCTCGACCCGCTGCTGCTCACCGTGCCGTTGCAGCTGCTCGCCTACCACGCGGCCCTGGCCCTGGGGCACGACGTCGACAAGCCGCGGAACCTGGCGAAGTCCGTCACGGTGGAGTGACGGCGGACCTGCTGGATCCTGCGGACACGCCTCGGCAGATCCGCAGGATCTGGCCGGTCCGAGGCTGGCCGGCAAGCGAATTTTGCGTGTACGCCCGTGGCTGTGTACTGTTCCCGTTGTTCGCCCGACAGGGAGATACGGACAGGAAGCGCGAGAAGCGCGACTGGCCGGTCCCGGGGTGGAAACCAACCCAGATCTCGTAGTAGCCTAGTGCGCTCCGGAACTGGGCGGGGGCTTGCCAGATCGCCTCCCCAACCAAGGATCCTGAACAGGAACCTTGCGCCGGAGAGCGTGATAGGGTAAGTTACAGAGGTTGCCTCCGATCGTAGACAGAGCGGCTAGCGCCGCGGTCTACCGGGAGGCTTTCCCACCTCGCCACATCGTCAAAGATCATGTTTTTGACGACGGCTAAAATGGGTACCGGAATTCATTCGGGCAGTCGAAGAATTCTCTCGGCCAGCAGGCCGGCGGGGATTTGGAAAAGTCCGAAAGAGCCTGGTACGTTAGAGGAACTGCCCCGGACAGGGAAGCGATCGGAAAGATTGCGGGTCTGACGGTGTGCGTCGGTTGTTTGAGAACTCAACAGTGTGCTTGATAGTCAATGCCAAAGTTTTAACCCTTGTCGGGTGTGGCTGTGCTGACCGTCCGGTTGGTGTGGTTGCATTTGTGAAGGGGTTGTTTGGACGGACACAAATCATCAGATTTGGTCTGGCCGGTATCATTGTTCATGCCTGCCTCTTTG
>NZ_JBEZZF010000127.1:0-7181 GCF_040639055.1 Promicromonospora sp. NPDC023987
ACCGTAATGCAAGGTACGGGCTTTCGAGGCCTAAGTTTCTTCTCTTTGAGCCGGCTCAAAGAGAAGAAACTTAGGCCTCGAAAGGGAGTTGCGGCCCGTTCGGCGTCAGACCCCGCTCGCGACCAGCGGGATCAGCGGGACGTCGGGGTGGGCGCGCTCGAACGCGCGCGCGTGCCAGACGTCGCGGAGCAGGACCAGCGGCGTCCCGTCGCCGCGCCGCGCGATCTCCAGCCCGGGGTAACCGGCGATGGTGTCGAGGTCGCTCGGCGCCGCCTCACGGGCGAGCGACAGCCCGAGCGTCTCCATGCGGATCGGCGCCGAGAACTCGTGCTCCATGCGGAAGGCCGCCACCTCGAACTGGAGCGGACCGACCGCGGCGAGGATCGGGTTGCCGTCACCGCGCGCCTCGTTGACCAGGACCTGGACGACGCCCTCCTGCTCCAGCTGGTTGATGCCCTTGCGGAACTGCTTGGAACGGCCCGGATCGGCCACGCGGGCCGCGGCGAAGTGCTCCGGTGCGAACACCGGCATCGGTGGGAAGCGCACCTTGGCGCCCGAGGAGTCGAAGACCGTATCGCCCACGGCGAGCGTGCTGGCGTTGACGAGGCCGACGACGTCGCCGGGGTACGCGTCCTCGACCGTCGCACGCTCTCGGCCGAAGACCGACAGGGCGTACTTGGTGGCGAACGGCCGGCCGGTGCGCTCGTGCGTGACGACCATGCCGCGGTCGAAGCGGCCCGAGCACACCCGGATGAAGGCGACGTGGTCGCGGTGGTTCGGGTCCATCCCTGCCTGCATCTTGAACACGAACCCGCTGAACGGCTGGTCGACGGCGCGCTCGCCACCGTCGACGTCGGGCCGCGCGCCCGGCGCGGGTGCGAGGTCCACGACGGCGTCGAGGAGCTGGCGGACGCCGATGTTCGCGAGCGCCGCGCCGAAGAGCATGGGTGTCGTGGTGCCCGCGAGGAACGAGTCGCGGTCGACGGCGTCGAGGAGCTGGACGCTCTCGACGGCCTCGGTGTGGTCGTCGCCCAGGGTGTCGGCGGCGGCCTGCGAGGTCAGCACTGTCTCCTCCGCGATCGACGCGCCACCCGGGGCGCGGCGGTAGGTGCGCACCTCACCGGTCGCGCGGTCCACGAGCCCGAGGAACCGGCCGGCCTCGCCGATCGGCCAGGTGAGCGGCGTCGGGCGCAGGTTGATGCGCTCCTCGAGCTCGTCGCACAGCTCGAGCGCCTCGCGGCCGGGGCGGTCCCACTTGTTGACGAACGTGATGACCGGAACTCCGCGGCGTCGGCACACCTCGAACAGCTTGAGCGTCTGCGGCTCCAGGCCCTTGGCCGAGTCGAGCAGCATGACGGCGGCGTCGACGGCGGTCAGGACGCGGTAGGTGTCCTCGGAGAAGTCGGCGTGCCCCGGCGTGTCCAGGAGGTTGATCACGACGTCGCCGTAGGCGAACTGCAGCGCCGCCGAGGTGATCGAGATGCCGCGCTTCTGCTCCATCTCGAGCCAGTCGGAGACGACGCCGGCGCGGTTGCCCTTGCCGTGCACCGCCCCGGCCTCGTCGATGGCGTGCGCGTGCAGCGCGAGCGCCTCGGTCAGGGTCGACTTGCCGGCGTCGGGGTGGGAGATCACGGCGATACTGCGCCGTCGGGCCGCCTGCGCCTCGACGGAGCGGGCGTCCGAAGTAAGAACTGTCACCGAGACTCACCGATCTGTTCGTGCTGCAACAACCCCATACCCATCTCTCGTTCGACAGTCCTCCACCCTATCTTCCCGCACGTCACCCACCGGCCAGGACCGGAAGCAGGACCGCCGACGGCCTGGCCGGGTCGTGCAGGATCTCCTGGTCCGCCACGACGGCCTCGGTCCCGAGCTGGTCGCCGGTACCGAGGTTGCGGTCGTACCGTGGATGAGCACCGCTGGAGACCTGCAGCCGGAGACGGTGGCCACGCCGGAACCGGTACGCCGTCGGCCAGAGTTCGACCCGTGCCGTCCGTACGCCGTCCGCGTCCGGCTCGTCCCGAGCCGTGAGCCGGAGGATGCCGTCGCAGACATTGACGGAGCGCCCGTCCGGTGCCACGTCGCACAGCCGCGCCACGACGTCGGTGTGGCTACGGCTGGAGCGGAGGTAGATCTCTGCCGCGACCGTCCCGGACACCTCGAGGTCGTCCGCCAGCTCCGGGGCTGTGAAGGTCAGCACGTCGGGCCGGGCCTCCAGGCGCCGGTTGTCGCGCACGCCGCCGCCATACAGCTGCGGCCCGCCGACAGCCGGCGTCGGGTCATCCGGGTCGTACCGGAACCTCGACGGCTCGCCCGCGCCGCCGTCGGCCGGGGCGGAACCGCCGGGTTCGAGCCGGCCTCCGGCGTGCAGCCGCCACCGAGCGGTCTCGCGGCCGGCGGGCGGCCACTCCGGGCGCTCCTCCCACCGGTCGGCTCCCGGTACGAACAGCCGGACGGGCCCGCTGGGCAGGGTGTCCGCACCGCGCAGCGCGTGGTCGAGGACTGCGAACGCCTCGCGCTGGTACTCGCGGGTCATGACGCCCCCGCCGTGCGTCCACGGACCGACGAGGAGCCGCACCTGTTTGCCCGCCTCGCGCAGGGCGGCGTAGCCGTCCAGGATCCCGGGCAGGAAGACGTCCTGCCAACCACCGGCGAGGTGCACGACCGGGGGCAGGTTCACCGCGTGGTCCCGGTGGTCCGACCGGTCCCAGAACTCCCCGGGCTCCGGGTGCCCGACCCAGTCCTGGAAGAAATCGACCGGCTCTCCGACCGCGGCACGGTCGGCCGCGGTGACGGGGAGCCGGCCGGCCGCCGCGCGCACCCGCCGCCGAGCGCCCGGGAGCCGCAGCAGCCCGGCGAGCAGAGAGACACCTCCCGGGCGCGTCAGGGTGTGCATCTGCTCCGCCCAGCCGAGCCAGTCGTGCAGCGCGAACGCACCCCCGCGGTACATGAAGGTCTCGTACACCTCCGCCGGCGCGTCCTGGACGAGGGCGGCCTTCCACTCGGGGACGGGCGCACCAGCGAGCTCCCACTGGGTGTAACCGAGGAAGCTGGCCCCCCAGGTGGCAAAGGCACAGGGGAACCAGTCCTGCTCGCGGAGCCAGTCGATCAGCGCGGGACCGTCCGAGCTCTCCAGGTGCCAGCCCGTGAACCTGCCGCCGGAACCACCGGTGCCCCGCAGGCTCACCACCAGGACCTGATAGCCCCGCTCGGCGATCAGGCGAGCCGTGAGGCCCGCGCCGCCACGCCCGTACGGGGTGCGGATCAGGACCAGCGGAGCGTGCTCGTCCACCGCCGGGTGGTAGCGGTCGGCGAGCACCTGGACGCCGTCGGCCATCGGGACACGCAGATCGCGGACGACCCGGACGTCGGAAGTTCGCGCGGGCGGTAGGCCGAGGCTACGGCCGAGGATCCTGGTGAGAACAGTCATCGCACCGAACCTACTACCCGGGTTCAACCGGGGCGGCACGACCGTGACCAGCATCTACAGCCCGTGTATACAGCGTGTGTATAGTGGCGGTCATGTCCGTCGCACACACTCTCCTTGGGCTTCTCGAGGCCGGGCCTCGCCATGGCTACGACCTGAAGCGCTCCTACGACGAGCGCTTCGGGCACGACCGGCCGCTGCACTACGGCCAGGTCTACTCGACGCTCGCCCGGCTGCTGAAGAACGGGCTCGTCGAGGTAGAGGCAGAACCCGGCGCGGGTCCCGAGCGCAAGAAGTACGCGATCACCGACGCCGGCGTGTCCGACGTCACCGGCTGGCTCGCCGCGCCCGAGAAGCCCGAGCCCTACCTGCAGAGCACGCTCTACACGAAGGTGGTGCTCGCTCTGCTGACCGGGTACGACGCCAACGACGTGCTTGACACGCAGCGTTCGGAGCACCTGCGCCTCATGCGTGAGCTCACGCGCCGCAGGGACGGCGGCGACCTGGCCGACCAGCTCGTCTGCGACCACGCGCTGTTCCACCTGGAGGCCGACCTGCGCTGGCTCGAGCTCACCGCCGCGCGCATGCAGCAGCTCGCCACGCAGGTCCGCGCATAGCGCGTCCGCCCACATCCCCACCACGCGACCCGATCCTGGAGCCCCGATGCCCACCGAACCACTGCTCATCGCCGAGGACCTGTCCCTCAGCTTCGGCGCCACCACCGCGCTCGACTCGGCCTCCGTGCAGGTGCACGCCGGGGAGGTCCTCGCGCTGATGGGTCCGTCCGGGTCCGGCAAGTCCACCCTGCTCCACTGCCTGGCCGGGATCCTCCACCCCGACCAGGGCCGTGTGACCTACGCGGGGCGCGACCTGACCGCCATGCACGACGACGAGCGCAGCGCCCTGCGGCGCACCGAGTTCGGGTTCGTCTTCCAGTTCGGCCAGCTCGTCCCCGAGCTCACCTGCCTGGAGAACGTGGCGCTGCCGCTGCGGCTGGGCGGTGCGAGCCGCCGCGCGGCGCTGCGCAGCGCGGAGGCCTGGCTGGAGCGGCTCGAGGTGTCCGACGTCGCGGGCAAGCGCCCCGGCCAGGCGTCCGGCGGACAGGGGCAGCGGGTGGCGGTCGCCCGTGCGCTCGTGACCCGGCCCAAGGTCGTCTTCGCCGACGAGCCGACCGGCGCGCTGGACACCCTGAACGGCGAACGGGTCATGCAGCTCTTCGTCGCGGCCGCCCGGGAGACCGGGGCCGCCGTCGTGCTCGTCACCCATGAGCCGCGCGTCGCGGCGTACTCCGACCACGAGGCAGTCGTGCGCGACGGCCGCGTGCGTGCGCGGGAGTACGTCCGATGAGGCGGATCAGCGATCTGGCGCTCGGCATCCGCCTCAGCGTCGGTGGCGGACGTTCCGGCTGGGTCCGGCTGGCCCTGATCGCCGTCGGCGTCGGGCTGGGGGTCACGATGCTGCTGGTCGCCGCCAGCATCCCCACGGTGCTCGACGCCCGCGAGGCGCGCGCGGACGCCCGCTCGGTGGCCAGCGCCCAGGAGCTCACCGTGGGCGAGCCGTCGGCCCTCACCCAGGAGGTCCGGTCGATGTTCCGCGAGGACCCCCTGGTCGGGCTGGTGATCCAGCCGGAGGACGACGACGCTCCCCTCCCGCCGGGCGTCACCCAGCAGCTCGCGCCGGGCGAGGTTGTCCTCTCCCCCGCTCTGGCCGACCTGCTCGCCTCCGACGACGGTGCGGCGCTGCGAGGCCGGTGGGGCGACGACGTCGTGGGCACCATCGGAGCCGAGGGCCTGACCGGGCCGGAGGAACTCCGGTTCTACCTGGGCACCGACCAGCTGAACACGGCGAACGCCACGCGCATCCAGTCGTTCGGCGGGGGCGGTCCGGTCTCGGACGGCCCCGACCCCGTGCTGCTGCTGCTCGTCCTCGTTGGCATGGTCGTACTGCTCCTGCCCGTCGGGATCTTCGTCAGCACGGCGGTGCGGTTCGGCAGCGAGAACCGCGACCGGCGGCTCGCCGCGCTGCGCCTGGTCGGGGCCGACGTCGGCATGACCCGCCGGATCGCCGCCGGAGAGACCCTCGCGGGCGCCGCGGGCGGGCTCGTCGTCGGCGGCCTGCTGTTCCTCGCCATCGGGCAGGTGGCAGGCAGCGTCGTGCCCCCGAGCCTGAGCTTCTACCCGGAGGACCTGCGTCCCGCCCCGGTGCTCGCGGCACTGACCGTGGTCCTGGTCCCCGCGATGACGGTCCTGGTCACCCTGTCCGCGCTGAAGCAGGTGCTGGTCGAGCCGCTCGGTGTGGTCCGGCGCAGCAGCGAGCGCCGACGGCGGTTCTGGTGGCGGCTCGTCTTCCCGGTGCTGGGCGTGGCCCTGCTGACCCCGCTGGCGGACGGGCTCGACGACTCGCTGCTCGGCCAGGCCATGGTCGTCGCCGGGCTGGTCCTCGTCCTGGTCGGCGTGGCGCTGATCCTGCCGTGGCTGGTCGAGGCGACGGTGCACCGGCTGGGCAACGGCACGGTCGCGTGGGATCTCGCGGTGCGCCGTCTGCAGCTCGACAGCGGGACGGCGGTCCGCGCGGTCTCCGGGATCGCCGTCTCGGTCGCCGGGCTGATCGCGCTGCAGGGTCTGGTCGGGGCGATCGGGACGCTCAGCGCCGAGACGCAGGCCGACACCAGCACGTTCCAGGCCACGGTGCTCGACATCGACCCGGACGCGGACGCCCCCGAGACCTGGACGCGTGAGCTCACCGGCGCCGAGGGCGTGCAGGGGGCCGGAACGCTGAGCACGATGTGGGCGCTGCCCACGGAGGCCTCGCGGCCGGCGTCCGGCGACGACGAGGTGGCTGTCGAGTCGGGTACGTGCCAGGTGCTGGCTCAGGAGGCGCAGCTCGGCTCGTGCGAGGACGGCGACGTGTTCGTCGTCGTGCCGGACGGCGCCACCGCGCCGGCACCTGGTACGACGTACGTGCTTGACGCCGGGCAGGACACCGAGAGCCGGTGGACGCTCCCGGCGTCGGCCGAGACGGTGGCCCCGCCGAAGGGCGGGATGAACGCGATGGGTGGGATGCCCGCACGCGTCCTGGTCACGCCGGGGGCGCTGGACGGGATCGCTCTGGATCCGACGGCGGTGACCACCTACGTCACCCTGGATCCCGACGTACCGGACGCCCTGGACCACCTGCGCACCGCGGCCGCCCAGGTCGACCCGGTCGCCTACACCACGCCGATCGACCAGGAGCGCATCGCCTCGATCCTTGGCAACGTGCGGCAGGCGCTCCTGGTCGGGACGATCGCGCTGCTGGTGCTGATCGGCGCGAGCATGCTGGTCAACGTCGTCGAGCAGCTCCGGGAGCGCCGTCAGCTGCTCGCGGTGCTCGTCGCGTTCGGCACGCGGCGTCGGACCCTGAGCGGTTCGGTGCTGCTCCAGCTCGCCATACCCGTGGTGCTGGGGCTCGCCCTGGCCGTCGCGACCGGCTCGGGACTGGCGCTGGCGCTGCAGACGGCGATCAAGGCCCCGCTCTCGTTCGACTGGCAGGGGGTTGGGGTGACCGCGGGGGCCGCCGCGGTGATGGTGCTGCTGACGACGGCCGCTGGCCTGCCGCTGCTGTGGCGTCTGACCCGCCCGGGCGCGCTCCGCAACGAGTAGGCGGGGCCTGCGGCCCTTGTCGTCGGCCGCTGGCCGTCCGCAGGCGTGCCGTAGCCGCTGACGCCCCAGTCGCCGAACTCGCCCCACACGAGGTAGCCGAGCCGGTCGGCGTG
>NZ_JBEZZF010000128.1:0-7114 GCF_040639055.1 Promicromonospora sp. NPDC023987
TAAGACGGTGGACATGACGCTAGGGTCGAGGCGTCGGGGGCGGCCCCGCCCCCCCCCCCCCCGACCAACTCTGCACTCGGCGATCTCGGGCGCGACGAAGTCTGCACTTGGCGGGGGGAGAGAGCGCGGGGTCGGGGACAGGGGCCGCCGTCGTCGGCGGTCGTCGTGATATACATCGGATGTTTCCGTCCGAAGTCTCCGGAAAGCGAGCAACGGTGCCGCACGACGTCGTGGACGCGCATCATCATCTGTGGGTGCGCTCGCGTGCGCCCCAGGACTGGATCGACCCCGTGACCATGGCGGCCATCGATGCGGACTTCACGCCCGCCGACCTGCCGGCTGCCGCGCACGGGGTGACCGCGACGGTCGTGGTCCAGTCGGCGAACCTGTGGTCCCAGAGCCGCGAGCTTCTGGCGATCGCGGCGTCCGACGGCGGGCGTGCGGCCCGGATCCGCGGCGTCGTCGGCTGGGCGGACCTCTTGGACCCCGACGTGGGCGACCGCGTCGCCGCGCTGCGCGAAGGGCCTGGCGGCAGCGCGCTGGTCGGGCTCCGCACGCAGGTGCAGGCCGAGCCCGATCCTGCCTACCTGGACCGCGACGACGTCCGTCGCGGGATCGCGGCGGCGTGCTCGGCGGGCTCGGTGCGGCCGGCGGCCGCGGCCGGCTCGGCCGGTGCGGCCGGCTCGGCGGGCTCGGTGCGGCCGGCGGGCCCGGCGGGCTCAGGCGGTGCGGCCGGAGCAGGCTCAGGCGCCCCGGGCGAGTCGGCCCTCGTGTTCGACCTCGTGGTGCGCGCCGACCAGCTCCCGGCGTGCGCGCGGCTCGCCGCGGCGCTGCCAGAGGTCTCCTTCGTGCTAGACCACCTGGGCAAGCCCCGCCTCGACGCCCGCACCGGCGCAGCGCCCGCCCTCGCCGCCTGGAAGCAGGGCCTGACCGAGCTCGCCGCCCGGCCGAACGTGACCGCCAAGCTGTCCGGCCTGGTCACCGAGGCGCGCTGGGACGACTGGCGGACGGGCGACCTCCGGCCCGCCGTCGACCATGCGCTCGAGGTCTTCGGGCCCGAGCGGCTCATGTTCGGCTCCGACTGGCCCGTGTGCCTGCTCGCTAGCGGCTACGGCGGATGGATGACCACGCTCGGCGACCTGCTCGGCGGGCTGAGCCCTGACGAGTCCGCCGCCGTGTGGGCACGGACCGCACGGCGCGTGTACCACCTGGAGCCCGCGCACGACCTCACGGAGAGCAAGCCCACGGAGAGCAAGCCCACGGATAGCAAGCCCACGGAGCACAAGGAGGGTCACGTATGACATCCCAGGCCACAGCAGGGCCCGCACCGGCGGCCGAGCTCGCGGGCGTCCGCGCCGTCGTCACGGGCGGCGCGTCCGGGATCGGTGCGGCGATCGTGCGCGCGATGCTCGCGCGCGGCGCCCAGGTGACGTCCGTCGACCGCGTGGCCGACGGCGTCCCGGCTGGCGCGGGGGCCGAGGTCGCCGACGTGACCGACGACGCGGCGGTGCGCGCCGCCGTCGAGGCCGCCGCGGCCGCGATGGGCGGCATCGACGTCGTCGCGAACAACGCGGGGATCGGTGCGCAGGGCACCGTCGCCGACAACGACGACGCCGAGTGGCTGCGGGTCCTGGACGTCAACGTGCTCGGGATCGTCCGCGTGACGCGCGCGGCGCTGCCGTACCTGCGCGAGTCGCCGCACGCCGCCGTCGTGAACACGTGCTCGATCGCCGCATGGACCGGCCTGCCGAACCGGGCCCTGTACTCGGCGTCCAAGGGGGCTGTGCAGGCCCTCACGCTGGCCATGGCGACCGATCACGTGCGCGAGGGCATCCGGGTCAACTGCGTCAACCCGGGCACCGCGGACACCCCGTGGGTGACCCGGCTGCTCGACGCCGCCGACGACCCCGCGGCCGAGCGCGCGGCCCTGGAGGCGCGGCAGCCCTCGGGCCGGCTTGTCAGCGCCGACGAGGTGGCGCACGCCGTCTGCTACCTGGCGAGCCCGCTCGCCGCCGCCACCACTGGCGCGATGCTCGCCGTGGACGGTGGTTCGCACGCGCTGCGCGCCCGCGCGCCGGAGCAGGGCTGAGACCGGGCGGGGACCGGGCGGGGACCGGGCCGGGAAAGGGCAGGGCGGGGACAGAGCCGGGCGGGGAACGGGCCGGGCCGCGAACGGGTCGGGAACAGGCTGGGGGAGCGGGGACAGGATGGAGACGACGGCGGTGCGTGCCACCGGGGTCCGGCTCACCGCGCTCGGCCTCGGCGCCGCTCCGGCGGGGAACCTGTACCGGGCGACCACCGACGACGAGGCGCACGAGACGTTCGAGGCCGCCTGGGCCGCCGGGGTCCGATACTTCGACACCGCACCGCACTACGGGCTCGGGCTCTCCGAACGCCGGCTCGGCGCGTTCCTGCGGACCCGCCCGCGAGACGAGCTGGTGGTGTCGACCAAGGTCGGGCGCCTGCTCGTGCCGTCGCCCGAGACGGCACGGCACGCCGACCCGGACCTGTTCGAGGTGCGGGCCACCGCGCGCCGGGTCTGGGACTTCTCGCGTGACGGCGTGCTGCGGTCGCTCGGGACGAGCCTGGAGCGCACCGGCCTGGACCGGTTCGACGTCGTGTACCTGCACGACCCCGACGACCACTGGGACCAGGCCGTCCGCGAGGCGCTGCCCGCGCTGCTCGAGCTGCGGGACCAGGGCGTGATCGGGGCGGTCGGCGCCGGGATGAACCAGTCGGCGATGCTGGCCCGGTTCGTGCGCGAGACCGACGTCGACGTCGTCATGTGCGCCGGGCGGTTCACGCTCCTTGAGCAGCCCGCGCTGGCCGACCTGCTGCCCGCCGCGGTGGAGCGGGGCGTTGCGGTCGTCGCAGCGGCCGCGTACAGCTCCGGCATCCTCGCGTACGACGCCCCGCCGTCGGACGCGACGTACGACTACGCGCCCGCCGCCGCGGGGCTGCTCGACCGGGCCCGCCGGATCGCGGCCGTCTGCGCCGACCACGGGGTCACGCTCCCGCAGGCCGCGCTCGCCTACGTGCGCACGCACCCGGCGGTGGCGAGCACCGTCGTCGGGCTCGGAACTGCCGACCAGGCGCGGCAGGCCGCGCAGCGCGCCGCGGCCCGGGTACCGGCCGGGCTCTGGCAGGCGCTGGCGGACGCCGGCCTGCTAGCCGAGGCGGCGGTGCCGGCACCCCCGGGAGAAGCAAAGTCATCTGATCTATCGTCGTCGGCGCACCCCGAGACCCAGCAGTTCGGTGACGATTTGCCCTGAGATCTTGAGATGCATCGGATGTCTGCGGTATGAATGCGACTACACCGAGGCAAGGGAGCATCGCGTGTCGGACAGCCCAACCCTGTTGCGCGCCACGGGGATCAGCAAGTCCTTCCCCGGCGTCCGCGCGCTCGACGACGTCCATCTCGACCTCCGCCACGGCGAGGTGCTGGCGCTCGTCGGCGAGAACGGGGCGGGCAAGTCGACCCTTCTGAAGCTGCTCTCGGGCATCTACCGGCCCGAAGCGGGCACCATGGAGCTCGACGGCTCGCCGATGAGCCCCAGCGGTCCCCGGCAGGCGAACGAGCTCGGCATCAGCGTGATCCACCAGGAGTTCCACCTGATGCCCGACCTCACGGTCGCGCAGAACATCTTCATCGGCCGCGAGCCCCGGCGGGCCGGTCTCATCCGGGACGACGTGCTCGAGCGCCGGGCGGCTGCCCTCTTCGAGCGCCTCGGGATCCCGCTGGACCCCCGTCAGCCGGTGTCGCACCTGAGCGTGGCCGGCCAGCAGATGGTCGAGATCGCCAAGGCGCTCTCGTTCGACGCGCGGGTCCTGATCATGGACGAGCCGACGGCGGCGCTCACGGAGACCGAGGTCGCCACGCTGTTCCGGATCGTCCGTGACTTCGTCTCCCCGCGCACCGGCGTCATCTACGTCTCGCACCGCATGGACGAGATCAAGGAGATCTCCGACCGCATCACGGTGCTGCGGGACGGCCGCTACGTGGACACGCTGCCGACGGCGTCGACGGCCACCCGGGAGGTCATCGCGGCCATGGTGGGCCGACAGCTGGAGACCGGCGCGCGGCCCGGCGCTGCGTCGTCCGACCCTGCTGGGCTGGACGCTGCCGGGCTGGACGCTGCCGGGCTGGACGCTGCCGGGCTGGACCCGGCCGGGCGCGCGGTGGTCCTCTCGGTCCGCGGGCTGAGCACCAGAAAGCTCCTGCGGGACGTTTCCTTCGAGCTGCACCGCGGCGAGATCCTCGGGTTCGCCGGCCTCATGGGCGCCGGCCGCACGGAGGTCGCGCGGGCCATCATCGGGGCGGACCGCTCGACCGGTGTGGTCGAGGTCAACGGCCGGCCCGTCACGGTGCGCAACCCCGCCGACGCCGTGCGCAACGGCATCGGCTACCTCTCCGAGGACCGCAAGCGCTACGGCCTGCTCCTGGACCAGGACGTGGTGCGCAACATCATGCTGTCGTCGCTGCCCGGCATGACCCGCGGCGGCTTCGTCCGCGACGCCGACGGGCGCCGGGTCGCGGCCGAGATGGTGGACCGGCTGGGGATCAGGACGCCGTCGGTCACCCAGACGGCCAAGAACCTCTCGGGCGGCAACCAGCAGAAGGTGGTCCTCGCCAAGTGGCTCGTGCGCGACTGCGACGTGCTGATCGTGGACGAGCCGACCCGCGGGATCGACGTCGGCGCGAAGGACGAGATCTACGGCCTGCTCACCAGCCTGGCCGCGCAGGGAAAGTCCATCATCGTGATCTCGTCCGAGCTGCCCGAGGTGCTGCGGCTGGCTGACCGGATCGTCGTCATGTGCGAGGGCAGGGTCACCGGGACCCTCGCCAACGCTGACGCGACCCAGCACGACATCATGGAGCTCGCGACGCGGTTCGGTGCCGACCGCTCGCTCGTCACGACCGGAGACGCAGAATGACGACGACGTCAACGACGACCACAGGTCCGACGGGGAAGCGGCCCGCCACCCGCTTCGGCAACCGGCAGCAGCTGCAGCAGATCCTGGCCTTCGCCGGGCTGGTGGGCATCTTCGCCTTCTTCTCGATCGCCAGCCCGTACTTCCTGGACTGGGCCAACGTGAAGGGCATCCTGCTGGCCACCGCGGTCACCGGGATCATGGCGCTGGGCGCGACGTTCGTCATCGCGACGGGCGGCATCGACCTGTCGGTCGGCACGGGCATGACCCTGTGCTCCGTGATGACCGGCGTGTTCCTGGCGAACCTGGGCCTGCCGCTCGTCGTCGGCGTGCTGGGCGGCCTCGCCATCGGCGCCCTGATCGGGCTCCTGAACGGACTGAACGTCTCGTACCTGCGGCTGCCGCCGTTCATCGCGACGCTTGCGATGATGATGGTCGCGCAGGGGCTCTCGCTCGTGATCTCCGGGACCAAGCCCATCTACTTCAGCGACGTCGCCGGGTTCGACCAGCTCGCGGCCGGGGAGCTGATCCCCGGGCTGCCGAACGCCGTGCTGATCTTCTTCGCCGCCGCGGCGATCGCCGGCTTGACGCTGAGCAAGACGCTCACGGGCCGCTACGCGCTGTCGATCGGTTCCAACGAGGAGGCGACCGCGATCTCCGGCGTCGACGTGCGGCGGTGGAAGGTGATCATCTACGTCGTCGCGGGCCTGTTCACCGGGCTGGCCGGCGTCGTCATGGCCTCCCGCCTCAACTCGGCGCAGCCGGGCCTCGGGCTCGGGTACGAGCTGGAGGCCATCGCCGCCGTCGTCATCGGCGGTACCTCGCTGCGGGGCGGCAAGGCGACCATCCTCGGCACCGTGATCGGTGCGCTGATCATGGCGACGCTCACCAACGGCCTGCGGATCATGTCGATCCCGCAGGAGTGGCAGAAGGTCGCCGTCGGCATAGTGATCGTGCTCGCCGTCTACGCCGACATCCTGCGGCGGGGGAAGGAAGCCTGACCACGCACGAGCGCACCCGACCTGACCACACCTGACTCGACCACACCTGACTCGACCGCACCTGACTCGACCACCGAAGGAGCTGGACTGGCATGAACGGCAACTCCACCACGCGCAGACGGTTCACCGCGGTCGCGGCGACCACCACCTCCGTCGTCGTCGCGCTCGCGCTCGCCGCGTGCGGCTCGGGCGGCGGTGAACCAGGGGCAGGCGACAAGCCCTACGTCGCCCTGGTCTCCAAGGGCTTCCAGCACCAGTTCTGGCAGGCGGTCAAGCAGGGGGCCGACGACGCGGCGGCCGAGCTCGACGTCGAGGTGACGTTCGAGGGGCCCGAGACGGAGACCGAGGTCGAGAAGCAGCTCACCATGCTGCAGACGGCCCTGGACAAGAACCCGGACGCGCTCGGCTACGCCGCCCTCGACTCCGAGGCGTCCATCCCGATGATGGCCGACGCCGAGTCGCGCGGGATCCCCGTCGTCGCCTTCGACTCCGGCGTGGAGTCGGACGTACCGGTGACCACTGTGTCGACCGACAACCTCGCGGCGTCGGCCGAGGCCGCCAAGCACATGGCCGAGCTGGTCGGCACCGGGAAGATCGCGATCGTCGGGCACGACCAGACGTCGCAGACCGGCCAGCAGCGGGTCGAGGGGTTCACCCAGTACATCGAGGAGAACGCGCCCGAGATCGAGATCGTCGACACCCAGTTCGCCGGCGGCGACCACCTCAAGTCCGCCGACGCCGCGAAGGCGATCATGCAGGCCCACCCCGACCTCAAGGGGATCTACGGCACCAACGAGGGCTCCGCCATCGGCGTGGTGAAGGCGGTGCAGGAGTCCGGCAAGGCGGGCGAGCTCACGGTGATCGGCTTCGACTCGGGCAAGGCGCAGACCGACGCGATCCGCGACGGGCTCATGGCAGGGGCGATCACGCAGGACCCGATCAAGATGGGCTACGAGACCGTCAAGGCGGCGGTGGCCGCCATCGAGGGCGAGGAGCTGGAGCCCGTCATCGACTCGGGCTTCTACTGGTACGACAAGACGAACATCGACGACGAGGAGATCGCCGCGGTCCTCTACGAGTAGCGCGCCAGAACCGGACACCGCCTGGTAGGTCGCTACGCGCAGCCGCTCCAGACCTGCCGCCTTCGCCAGCGGCGAGAGCACCGGCATCGCGGCCATCGT
>NZ_JBEZZF010000129.1:0-6930 GCF_040639055.1 Promicromonospora sp. NPDC023987
TCCGATCTCTTGTCGAGACCTGGGTAGGTCTCGACAAGCTCGACCAACGGCGGACGTCCGGCCAGTGGGTGCCGCGTCAGTCGCAGGTCACCGCCGGGTAGGTGTGCTCGGTGGTGACGCCGGCCGCCGTCACCGTGACGGAGCCTGCCTTCAGCGCCGTCGACCGCGCCGGGAACGTCTGGCGCCAGGTGTCACCGGGCTCCAGGCCCTGAGTCGCCCGCTTCCCGAGCGGGCCGGCGATCCGCACGTCGAGCGGCTCGTCCGAGACGTTCCGCATGCTGACCGTGAGGAACGCGCGCGGCCCGCGACAGACCGTCTCCGTCGTCACCTCGGTGGTCGCCGGGGCCCGGGACGCCGCGAGCGGCGACACCGTGATCCGGTCGACGATCGGCGCCCAGCGCGACCGCAGCGGGAAGTCGGGCCAGACGTCCGACGCGAAGGTGACGCCGTCGAAGTTCGGCGCCTCCTGCGAGCTCAGGGTGATCGTGTTCTCGCCCTCCTCCAGGTCGAGCACCACCGTCTTCTCCCAGAAGCTGTTCTCGTGGAACGAGTGCGGAAAGAGCACCGGGGCCGACGCGCCACCGTTCACCGAGATGTCCGCCCGGCGGGCGATCGGGTCCGGGTTGTAGTGCGACGCGGGCGACTGCTCCGGGTTCGAGTACCGCAGCACGACGGCGTGCGGGCCGGCCTGGCCGGCGTCGACCTGGAACGTCAGGGTGCTGCCGTTGTCCGGCTCTCCCCCGACGTCCGTCACTGCCTGGCCGCCCTCGGCGAGCGAGAGGTCGGACACCTTCGCCGAACCGGCGAGCTCGGCGTCCTCGGCCTGGTACTCCGTCGCCGCGAGCTCCCCCGTGCCGGGTGTCGTCGTCAACCGGTCGACGACGACACCGTCGCCGCCGCCGGTGACGACCACCTTGTTCACGCCGCCGGTCAGGTGTGCGGCCACCTCGTGGGTCCGCGCCGCCCGGCCCGGTGCGAGGTCGAGGACGTCGCGGCCGTTCACCGCGAGCGTGCCCGTGCCCGTGCCCGTGCCCGTGCCCGTGCCTAGCGTGTCGACGCCGAGCGTCGCCTCGGCGTCACGCGGCGCGTAGACCCAGAACGTGGCGGTCTCGCCGTCGGCCAGCTCGACGCCGCCGGCGCCGGAGATCTCCACCGGGTCGGCGCCGTCGGGCGCCTCGTACAGCGCCCGCCCGCCGTCGAGGGTCGCGTGCTCGGCCTCGTACACGGACGTCTCGGCGTCGGGGCCCGGCAGTGCCAGGGTGATGCGGTCGACGATCGCGTCACCCTGGGTGGCGCCGCCGTCGAGGCTCCGTGCCGCGAGCGAGATGGTGTGCGTGCCCGCCGTGAGGTCGACGGTCGTGTCGGCGTGGTCCCAGACCACCCACTTGTAGCCGAGCGGCAGGTGGAGCTCCTGCTCCGCCTCCCCGTCGACCCGCACGAACACGTTGGTCGGGCCCTGCTCCGCCACCGCCTCGTAGGTGTTCTGGCTGTTGGCGAACACCGACAGGTCGTAGGTACCGTCCTGGGGCACCGTGACCTCGAAGTCCAGCACCAGGTCAGAGCCGGTGCGCAGGCCGCCGACGTCGTACCCGCCGGACGTGTAGAACTTGCCCACGTCGGACGGTGAGCCCTCCGGTCCGTTCAGGCTGTAGCCGGAGCCGGTGTGCGTGGCGTCCTCCGCCTCGTAGCTGCCCTCCCAGGTCGTCGGCGCCGTGCTGGTGCTCTCGCCGACGCCCGCGGGCGTCACGACGATCTCGTACGCCGAGGACTCCCGCAGCAGCGGCAGCGCCTCCCCGTCGAACTCGACGACGACCTTCCCGTCGGTCACCGGCATCGTCGTCTCGGCGAGATGGCGCGGCTGCGCGGAGTCCCCGAGCTGGCCGGTCCAGGGGATCTCGCGCACGGTGACGCGGACGTCGTCGCCGAAGACGTCCTCCGGGACGTTCACGAGCTCGACCGGGGCGGCGCCGTCGGACCCGCCGACGATGGTGCGCGCCATCGCACGTTCCTCGTCCAGGGTGGCGACACCCTGCAGCGTGTAGTTCTCGCCCGGGAAGGGCGGCGTGACCTCGACCGTGTTCCCGCTCATCCGGGCGTACGCGTTGAACAGCCACCACTGGCCGTTGCCACGGTCGGACTGGACGGCGGAGTCGGACAGGTTGCCGTCGATGTTCCAGTACGCGATGTCGGCGTCGACCTTGGAGTCCTCGATGGCCGAGATCCACTGGATCATCTGGCCGGGGACCGAGGTGTGGTAGTTGAACGCGTACTCGTTGATGTTGATCGGCAGCTCGGTGCCGGCCAGGTCGCTGCCGGCGAAGACCTCGGCCTCCCAGTCCCGGTAGGTCGCCACGGACTCGCGGATCTTCTCCGGGTGTGACAGCTCGTGCCACGTGATGACGTCCGGGACGGTGCCGGCCTCGACGGCGTGCTCGAGGAAGCCCTTGACCTGGCTGTACAGGATGCTGGTGTTCGGGCCGGCGATGCGCGCCCCCGGCATCCGGTCCTTGATCAGGGTGTGGACCCGGTCCCAGGCGGCGAAGTAGTCCGTCGGGTCGTCGAGCCACGACGTGCCGTCGTAGCTCCACTGCCCGGTCCCGAACATGTTGCCCTCGGGCTCGTTGAACGGGACGAAGACGACGTTGTCCTGGTACTCCTCCGGGAGCTCGAGCACCTGGTCCACCTGCGTGGCGATCTTGTCCACGAAGGTGTCGAGCTTCTCCTCGGGTGTGTCGCCCGGCCACTGGTAGGGGAACCCCCGGTGGATGTCGGTCATGTAGATGTAGACGTCGCCGTCAGTGGCGTCGGCGAGCGGCCGGACCACCTCGAGCGCGTCAGCACCCGGGTGCTGGGGTCCGTCCTGCGCCTTGGTCGAGACCGTCCGGATCCCCATGCCCTCGATGAGGTTGTCGCTGGGCAGCCCGTCGCCGTAGAGCCCGTACAGCGTGCCGGACGCCCCGCCGTGGAACGCCCCGGTCGCCGAGCCGAGGTCGACCCGCAGCTCGCCCCGGTGCACGGTGACGGCAGCGGTCACCGGCGTGCCTGCCGCGTCACCCGTGACGGCGAACTCCCCCGGCTGCGCGTACTGCGCCGGGTCGATCGCGTCCCAGACCACCGGGACGTCGCGGTCGTAGCCGTCGGTGTAGGAGGCCCGCACCGCCTCGGGCAGCTCCGGCGCGCTCGCGACCGTCGTGCGCACCTCGAAGGTGTCCTTGGTCAGCTCCACCATGTCTGGCCTCTCTTCCACGAGCTCCGCCACCTGCTCGGCGCTCAGCGCGGCCTGGTACAGGCGGAAGTCGTCGATCGCGCCGTCCAGGAGCGGGTCGGGGTAGAACGACCGGCCGAGGTAGCCCGCCGACTGCGCGGCATCCGTGAGCAGGTCACCGGCTGCCGCGGTGGACCGCGCCGAGCCGACGGCCACACCGTCGAGGTAGGTGGTGAACTGGTCGGCCGCCGCGTCGAGCGTGACCGTGAGCGTCACCCAGTCCTCGGCACGCAGCGGCCCGTAGCCGCCGACCTGCGCCTCGCCCCCGCCGCCGTTCGTCGTGAGCGCGGTACGCAGGCGCCCGTCACCGTTCGACGGCGTGGCGAACAGGTAGCGCGTGGAGTCCGTGCCGAGGTCGAAGACCCGCTGCCACGCCCCTCCGGCGCCGTCCCAGCGGACCCGCGCCGAGACGGTGAGGTCCGTGGCGCCCTCCAGGGCGGCGCGCGGGATCGTCACGTACCCGCCGTCCGCCCCGCCGGGCAGGTCGAGCGCGGTGCCGCCGCCCCCGGTGTCGACCAGGCTGGTGGTACCGGAGATCGCCCCGTCCAGCCCGTTCCCCGAGGCATCGGGCACGACGTCGCCGGCGACGTCGTCCATCGTGTAGTGCAGGTGCGGCGCGGGGAGCGCCTGGGCTGTCGCCGGAGCCGCGAGCGCCGCGCCGGCCGTGCTGCCGGCGAGCGCCAGCGTCGCGAGAGTCGCCACGGCGGTGCGCAGGGGTCTGCGCCTGGCTGGTCCGCTGCGGGGTTCGCTACTGCGTGAAGGTGTCGTGCTCATCGTTGAGTGCCTTCCTTCTCATCGTGGGTTCGGAACTGGGGGTTCGTGGGGCTGGTGCGGCCCTGGAGGTCCGGGGCTGAATCGCCCGTCGAACCGGTTCGACGCTGCCCAGCCGGACAGGCCGCGCGCCGAGGTCGGCAGTCCGCATCGAGGTCGGTCCAGGCCTGTGCCGACCTCGATGCAAGGTGCCGACGTCGCGGGGGACGGCATCTAGGGCGTGCCCGGGGCCACGCGGCCGGTCGTGCGGCCGACCACGTGCGGCAGCGCGCCGTCGCGCAGGAACACCGGCACCACGTCGAGCGGAGCGTCGGCGCGCACGGTCACCCCGCCGTCGTGCACCTCGCCGGTGGCGGCGTCGGTCCAGCGGGCGCCCGCTGGGAGGTAGACGTCACGCTCGCGGGCGCCGGCGGTCAGCACTGGCGCGACGAGGACGTCCGGGCCCAGCAGGAACTGGTCGTCGACGTCCCAGGCCCGCGCGTCGTGGGGGAAGTCGTGGAACAGGCCGCGCATCACGGGCTGGCCGTCGGTGTGCGCGGCCCGCATGGCGTCGCGCACGTAGTCCCGCAGCGTCTCGCGCAGGTGGACGTAGCGTTCGAGCACGCCGTAGACCTCTTCCCCGAAGCTCCACAGCTCGTTCGGAGCGCCCGAGGCCAGGCGCGGTGAGCCGTCCGCCGCGACCACGTCCTCGCGGGGCAGCCGGTCGCCGTGCAGCCGCATGACCGGGCTGAACGCGCCGAGCTGGAACCAGCGCACGAGCAGCTCGTGGAAGGCCGGGTCGGTGACGTCGCCCCGGTGGAACCCGCCGATGTCCGTGGTGAACCACGGGATCCCCGCGACTCCCATGTGGATGCCCGCGGTGACCTGGCGGGCGAGATCCTCGAACGTCGAGGAGATGTCGCCGGACCACGCCAGCGCCCCGTACCGCTGGCTGCCCGCCCACACGCAGCGGACCAGGTTGACGACCTCATTTTCACCGGCAGAGCTCCCGGCGTCGGCCCGCTGGCCCTCGTAGAAGGCGCGCGCGAACGCCTGCGGGTAGACGTTGCCTACGCGCAGGGCGGGACCGAGGTGGTACCGGAAGGCGTCGTAGTCGTAGACGCCGTACTCCGGCTCGGCCTCGTCCAGCCAGAACGTGCGGATGCCGTGGGCGCCGTAGTTGCGCCGGCAGGTCTCCCAGAGCCAGCGCCGCGTCTCGGGGTTGGTCACGTCGAGGAACGTGCTGGGGCCCTGGAACGACATGTGGACGTCGAGCCCGCGGTCGGCGCGGACCAGCAGGTTGTTCCGGCGCAGATAGGAGTCGTTCTCCGACTCGAGCGACACCTGCGGCCAGACCGAGACCATGAGCTCGGCGCCGAGCTCGCGCAGCTCGTCGACCATCGCCGCCGGGTCGGGCCAGAACTCCTCCTCGAACCGGTAGTCGCCCATCTTCGGCCAGTGGAAGAAGTCGGAGACGATGACGTCCAGCGGCAGCCCGCGCCGACGGTGCTCGCGCGCGACCTCCAGCAGCTGCTCCTGGTTCCAGTACCGCAGCTTGCACTGCCAGAAGCCGAGCCCGCGCTCCGGCATCATCGGCGCGTGCCCCGTCGCGTCGGCATAGGCGCGTGAGATCTGCGCGGGCGTGCGCGCGGCGGTGACCCAGTAGTCGAGCTGCTTCGTCGACTCGGCGTGCCACTCGGTGCGGTTGCGGGCGAACGTCGCGCGCCCGATCGCCGGGTCGTGCCAGAGGAACCCGTACCCGCCGCTCGACATCACGAACGGCACGCTCGCCTGGGAGTTGCGGTGCGCCAGCTCGAGCGTGGAGCCCTTGAGGTCCAGGACGTGCTGCTGATACTGCCCCATCCCGTACAGCTTCTCGTCCGGGTCCGACTGGAACGACGCCGTGAGGGTGTGCCCGTCGTCGCCGAGCCGCGGGCGGAAGTTCCGCGCGCGCAGCTGGAGCGAACCGCCGCGGTCGATCTCGCGCAGCAGCAACCGGCCCTCGGCGTCGTAGAAGGCCAGCTCGCAGTGCGACACCTCGTAGCCGACGACCTCGTGGAACCCGGTGCTCGTCGTGAGCTCCACCCGGAGACCGCCGTTGACGAGCGTCGCGCCGTCGGCCCGGAGCTCGACCCGAGCGCTCTCGTGCGCGGCGGCGTCTGCCTCGATGGCGGGCGGCAGCAGCGCCCAGTCGGTGTCCTCTACGTCGCCGAGGACCGTCGCGCGCACCCGCACGCTGTCCCGGCCCCACGGCTCGACGACCAGGGTCTCGCCACCGCCCCGCCAGGTCAGGCGTGCGCCGTCGGCGCGGACGGGCAGGTCGGCCAGGTCCGCGGTGGGGACCGGCGTGGTGGGGTCGGTCATCGGGACTCCTCGTGTCGGGCAGTGGGAACAAAGACGCGCATGGTCGACGGGCCGCGCTCGGCCCAGCGGTGATACGGCACCAGGGTCAGGTCGTACGCCGCTGCCCCGGTGTCCGACGTCGGGGCAGCGGCGAACGGCGGGGTGCCCGCTCCGGCCCCGGGCAGCGGCACCGCGACGGCGCGCACCACCGCGCCGTCGCCCTGTGCGCGGGGCGCCACAGCCGGGTCGAGCCGCACCTGTTCGAGCAGCACACCGTCGGGCAGGTCCACCGATTCCAGCGCGAGCACGAGCGGGCCTCGCTCGACCGCGACGGTGCCGCACACGGCGTCGACCCGCGGGTCGGGCCAGGTCAGACGCGGGCCCACCGGCAGGTCGAGCGTCACGACGTCGCCGACCGCCAAGGTGTGTC
Organism: Promicromonospora sp. NPDC023987; assembly: GCF_040639055.1. NCBI lineage: Bacteria > Bacillati > Actinomycetota > Actinomycetes > Micrococcales > Promicromonosporaceae > Promicromonospora > Promicromonospora sp. NPDC023987. The sequence continues at coordinate 6,789 of NZ_JBEZZF010000129.1, forward strand.
CCGGGAGCGAGCCGTGCCGGGCCTGCGGCCCTGACCCGGCGTTCTCGGTACGCCGAGTCAGGGCCGCGGGGCCCCCCGCCCCCCGGGGCCCCCAAGCGGTAACGGCGGGAGGTGGGGTGGGGGGGGGGTGTGGGAGAGTTTT
>NZ_JBEZZF010000130.1:0-6295 GCF_040639055.1 Promicromonospora sp. NPDC023987
GATGATGTTCTCGACCGAGTCGTCGTCGACCAGCGACTGCAGACGCCCCAGGCCGAACAGCGCGTCGAAGACCGCCTTGGCCAGGGCGTCCTGCTATCTGCGCCGCCGAACCGTTTCGACGGCGCAGATAGCCCGCACTCAACGGAGGTGGGTCGGGGTCGGGCTGGTTGCGGCTCTTGTTGTCGGCGGGTGTGCCTCCCGCGGGATCGACGACGGCGCGGGCGCGGGCGCGGCGCACGAGGGGACCATCGGGCTGCTGCTGCCCGAGTCGCAGACCGCCCGCTACGAGGCCTCCGACCACCCGACCTTCGTCTCCGTCACCGACCGCCGCTGCCCGGGCTGCACCGTGCTGTACGCCAACGCCGGGCAGGACGCCGCCGCCCAGCTGCAGCAGGCCGAGTCGATGCTCGCGCAGGGCGCCGAGGTCCTGGTGCTCGGCGCCGTGGACACCGTGGCCGCCGCCGGGATCATCGCGCAGGCCGAGCGGCTGGGTGCGCAGGTCATCGCCTACGATCGGTTCCTGGACGGCGCGGACTACTACGTGTCGTACGACTACGAGTTCATCGGCTTCCTGCTGGGTTCGGCCCTGGTCGGCGGGATCGCCGAGCGAGCGGACGACACGACGGACGACACGACACAGGACACAGCACAGGGCAGGACCGACGGCAGGACCGACGACCAGGCCGACGGCGGCCGACCGGGGGTGCTGCTGGTGCACGGGTCCGCGACCGAGCCCAACGCGCTCGCGATCGCGGCAGGCACCCGCCGCGCCCTCGAGGGAGAGGACATCGACGTGCTCGCCGAGTACTACACGCCCGACTGGAGCCCGGACAAGGCCACCGAGTGGACCGAGGCCATGCTCACGAGGTACCCGGGCCAGGTCGACGGCATCCTCGCCGCCAACGACGGCATAGCGGGCGGTGCGATCGCCGCGGCGAAGGCGGCAGGCCTCGACCCCGTGCCCGTCACCACCGGCCAGGACGGCGAGCTCGCCGCAGCTCCTGGCGCCCCGCGCGGTGGGCGCCGCCGACGTCGGGCACGTGATCGTCGACGGGCGCGTCTACTCCACCGACGAGATCTGCGTGCCCGCTTACGTGGCAGCATGCGAGCGCGCTGGCCTGATCGGACCGGACGCCGCTGCCGCTACCGCTGCCGACGCCGACGCCGCCGCCGCACCAGCACCCGCACGGGAGGCCGCCCGATGAGCGACCCGGTGCTGTCCCTGCGCGGCGTCTCCAAGCGGTTCGGCGGCGTGCGCGCCCTCGTCGACGTCGACGCCGACGTCCACGAGCACGAGGTGCTGGCCGTCGTCGGCGACAACGGCGCCGGCAAGTCCACGCTGGCCGGCGTGCTCGCGGGCGCCCACCGGCCCGACGAGGGCCAGGTGCTGCTCGACGGGCGCCCCGTGCTGCTGGACTCGCCCGCCGTGGCGCGGTCCCTCGGGATCGCCGCCGTGTTCCAGGAGCTGGCGCTCGTGGACGACCTCGACGTGGTCGAGAACGTGTTCCTCGGGCACGAGACCGTGCGCGGGCCGATCCTCGACGAGGTGGCCATGGAGCGCGAGGCCTGGCGCCTGCTCGACCAGCTCGCCGCCAGCGTGCCGGACGTGCGCGAGCCGGTCCGCACGCTGTCCGGCGGTCAGCGCCAGGTCGTCGCGGTGGCGCGGGCGCTGCTCGGCTCGCCGCGCGTCGTCGTCCTCGACGAGCCGACGGCGTCCCTCGGCGTGCGCCAGACCGCCGAGGTGCTCAACCTGATCGTCCGGCTGCGCGAGCGCGGGCACGCCGTCGTCCTGGTCAGCCACCAGGCGGGCGACCTGCAGGCCGTGGCCGACCGCATCCTCGTCCTGCGCCTCGGCCGCGTGCACGACGTGTTCGACGGCGACGCGTCGTACGAGGACCTGCTCGCCGCGATGACGGGCGCCGTGCGGCCGGGCACGCCCCACCGGCGGGTGCGGCGATGAGCGCGCCAGCAGGCCGCACCGGCGCCGGATCGTCCGGACCGTCCGGACCGTGCGGACCGTCCGGAGCGGGCCTGCCCGGCGCCGGGCTGCCCGGCGCCGTCTGGCAACGGGTGCGCGTCGGCAACGGCCTGCTGCCGATCGTCGCGGCGCTCGTGGGCATCTGGCTGGTCCTCGGTGCGATCAACCCCGCGTTCCTCGCGCCCGAGAACCTCGTCAACCTCACGCTGCAGAGCGCCCCCGTCGGCGTCATCGCGCTCGGCGTCGTGCTCGTGCTCCTGGTGGGGCAGATCGACCTGTCCGTCGGATCGCTGAGCGGTCTTGCCGCGGCGGTCGTCGCCGTCGGCTCGGTGACGCTCGGCTGGCCGGTGGCGCTCGCGATCGGTGCCGCGCTGGCCTGCGGGGTCGTGGTGGGGCTGGCGTACGGCGCGCTCTCGACCCGGCTCGGCCTGCCCAGCTTCGTGTTCACCCTGGCGGGGCTGCTGTTCCTCGCCGGGGTGCAGCTGCGCGTGCTCGGCCCGCTCGGCTCGATCAACCTGCCGTTCGAGTCGTGGTTCGTCCGGTCGGTGCAGCAGGGCTTCCTGCCGACCGGCGTCGCCTGGGCCCTGGTGGTCGCCGTGGTGGTCGCCTCCGCCGCGGTGCAGCTCGCTGCCCGTGCCCGACGGCGGCGCGCGGACCTCGCCTGCGCGAGCGTGCCGCAGATCGCCGTGCGCACGTTCGTCCTGGCCGCCGTGCTGTCGGTGATCGTCGCCTACCTGTACCTGGGCTCCGCGCGCGGGATCGGCTGGTCGGTGGTGCTGTTCACGCTGCTCGTCGTGGTCACGGACGTGCTGCTGCGCCGCACGCGGTGGGGCCGGTCGGTACGGGCGGTCGGCGGCGACCGGCGGGCGGCGACGCTGGCCGGCGTGCCGGTGCGCCGCACGGTGATCCTGTGCTTCGTCGCCTGCTCGACCCTCGCCGCGCTCGGCGGCGTGCTCGCGGCCGGCCGGCTGGGCGCCGCCAACCAGGGGACCGGGGGCGGCGACACCTACCTCGTGGCGATCGCCGCGGCGGTGATCGGCGGCACGAGCCTGTTCGGGGGGCGGGGCAGCGCGTGGTCGGCGGTGCTCGGCGTGCTCGTCATCCAGTCCATCGCCAACGGGCTCACGCTGATGAACGTGGACCAGGCGGCGCGCTACATGGTGACCGGGGCCGTGCTGCTGCTGGCCATCGTCATCGACATGCTGATGCGCAAGCGCCGGGAGGCCTGACATGATCCGTCGTCCGACGCTGGCCGTGGTCGCCGAGGCAGCGGGGGTGAGCCTGAAGACCGCGTCCCGGGTGCTCAACCGCGAGCCCAACGTGGCGGCCGCCACGCGCGAGCGCGTGCTCGACGCCGCCACCACGCTTGGCTTCCGGCGCAACGCCGTGGCCGCCGACCTCGCGCGCGGCGGGTTCTCCAAGCTGGTCGGGTTCATCACCGGGGACCTGGCCAACGAGTTCTACTCCGCGCTGGCCAGCGGCATCGAGCGGGAGCTCCGGGAGCACGGGCTGCAGCTGCTCACGGCGTCGTCGGACGAGGACCCCGAGCGGGAGGGGTCCCTGACGGGCGAGCTGCTCGAGCGGCGGGTCGGGGCGCTCATCGTCACGCCCGCCGGGGCCGACCACTCGTCGCTGCGGGCCGAGATCGCCGCCGGGCTGACGGTCGTGGTGGTGGACCGGCCGGCGGCAGGGATCGACGTCGACACCGTGGTCATCGACAACCGCGGCGGCACGCGGGCCGCCGTCGGGCACCTGCTGGCCCACGGCCACCGGCGCATCGCGTTCGTTGGCGACGAGCCCCACCTGTGGACGTTCCAGGAGCGCAGCGCCGAGTTCCTGGCCGTGATGCGCGACGCCGGCGTGCCCGACGCCGAGCGGTGGCTGCGCTCGGGCGCGCACGACGCCGCGGCCGCCCGGGAGCTGGTCGCTGAGCTGCTCGCGGTGCCAGAGCCGCCCACCGCCGTGCTCGCGGCGAACAACCGGGCGACCGTCGGCACCCTCCAGGCGCTGCGGGCCGTGCCGGGCGGCGACCGCGTGGCGGTCGTGGGCTTCGACGACTTCGAGCTGGCCGACCTGCTGGGCATCACCGTCGTCGCGTACGACGCCGTGGAGATGGGCCGGCTCGCCGCGGAGCTCGCCGTCGCGCGGTCCGCCGAACCCGACCGGGCGGTCGAGCTCGTCGTGCTGCCGACCCGGGTGCTGCCCAGGGGAAGCGGTGAGCGCCGACCCCGTTGACGACCCGTTGACGACCCCGTTGACACAGCCGGCCTGCATCTAGGTGCGGCTCTCGACAGCACCGTCGGCCGACGCCGTAGTCCACCATGTCCGTCGTCATCGCGCGGAGCGGCTGCGCCGCCAAGGTCCGCCTCGAGCAAGGACCTGGGCCTGGTTTCCACCCCGGAACCAGGCCCAAGGCCTTGCTCGAGGCGGACCTTTTTTGGGGCGCGACCGGGCGGGTGAAAAATGTGGACGGGGTCTGCGGGGGTAGGGGGTAGTACGCGCTGGTTTACGTAGTTTCCACACAGCGCGCTCCCAGCCGTTCTGGCGGCGGCGTGGCGTCAATACGCTCCCAGGCACACACGAGGTTTCCCAGGCTTGACGAGGAGCACACCATGTCACGATCCCTGAGAGCGTCCCGCCCTTTGATAGCGCTGTCAGCCGCCGCCTTCGTGGTCGGCACGGCGTTCACCGGTGCCGGTGTCGCGGGGGCAGCGCCGCCCCCGGAGACCCCGGCCGCGAGCCAGCCCGACGCCGACCGGCCCGACGCCAAGCTGCCCGAGGCCCAGGTCCGCGCGATGGAGCGCGACCTCGGCCTCACCCGGGCGGAGATCCCCGACCGACTTGCCCTCGACGCCGACGCGGCGCTCCTCGAGGCGCACCTGACCGCGGCGCTCGGCGACGCGTACGCGGGCACCTGGCTGCCGAAGGACGCTGACGCCCCGCGGGTCGCCGTCACCAGCACCGCCGCGGCCAAGGTGGCCGAGCGCGCCGGCGCCGACGCCGTCGTCGTCGAGCACAGCTTCGACGCGCTGACAGCGTGGAAGGAGTCCCTCGACGAGGTGGGCGCCCCCGACTCGGTGCACTCCTGGTACGCGGACCCGACCACCAACGAGGTGGTCGTCGAGGCGGCCGACGTCGGCGCGGCCAAGGCCATGATCGCCGACGCCGACCTCCCGACCGACGTCGTGCGCGTGGAGAAGTCCGAGGTGGCGCCCGAGCCCGCCCGCGACATCCGGGGCGGCGACGAGTTCCACAAGCCGCTCGGCAACGGGTACGTCACGCTCTGCTCGATCGGGTTCGCCGTGCAGGGCGGGTTCGTCACGGCGGGGCACTGCGGCAACGCCGGCGACCCGGTCAACGCGCCCGACGGCGCGGCGCTCGGCACCTACCGGGCGTCGGTCTTCCCTGGTCACGACTGGGCGTGGGTGGCGACGAACAGCAACTGGACCCCGACCCCGACGGTGAACAACTACGCGGGCGGCACCGCGACGGTCGCGGGCTCCGCCGAGCAGGGCATCGGCGCGACGGTCTGCCGGTCGGGCCGCACCACCGGCTGGCGCTGCGGCGTCATCCAGGAGAAGAACGTCACCATCAACTACGGCGACGGTGACATCCCGGGCATGGCGACGGGCTCCGCGTGCGCGGAGGGCGGCGACTCGGGCGGTTCGGTGCTGTCGGGCAACCAGGCGCAGGGCGTGACGTCGGGCCGGATCGGCGACTGCTCCTCGAACGGCCGGTTCATCTACCAGCCGCTGAACCCGATCCTGAGCACCTACGGGCTCCAACTGACCACCAGCGGTGGCGGCGGCGGCGGGCAGGCGCTGATCGGGCTCGCGGGCAAGTGCATCGACGTGCCGGGCTCCGACTTCTCGGACGGCAAGCGCCTGCAGCTCTGGACGTGCAACGGCAGCGCCGCGCAGCGGTGGACCTTCCACGCCGACGGCACGCTGCGCGCCGGGGGCAAGTGCATGGACGTGGCCTGGGCCAACACGGCCGACGGCACGGCGGTGCAGCTCGCGAACTGCAGCGGCAACGCGGCCCAGCAGTTCACGCTGAGCGGGGCGGGAGACCTCGTCTCCATCCTCGCCAACAAGTGCGTGGACGTGCCGAACAGCAACAGTGCGAACGGCACGAAGCTGCAGATCTGGACGTGCAACGGCACGGCCGCACAGAAGTGGCACGTGGGCTGACGGCTCGCGAACCGTCTTCGAGGCCTAAGTTTCTTCGCTTTGGGGGGGCGCCAAAGGGAATAAAATATGCGGCGAAAAAGAAGGGGGGGGGGGCCCGGGGGCGGCCCCGGCGGCTACAGAGGGCGAT
>NZ_JBEZZF010000131.1:0-6081 GCF_040639055.1 Promicromonospora sp. NPDC023987
GGCGGGCCCGGTCACCGCCCGCCGCGCCGGGCGGACGGCGGACGGGCTCATCACGCAGGCGGCACCCCTGGAGCGGATGTCGTCGCTGCTCACGACTGACGTTCTACCGACTACATGCCCTGCCGTAGGCCCTGCCGTAGGCCCTGCCGTCCTACGCTGGCCCGCATGGCAGCGCACCCGGACACCACACGTGACGCCGCACCCGAGGGTGTCGATCCCGACAGCGACTTCGAAGCCGTCGGGATCGACGACGACTCCCGGCTCATCTACCGGTACGTGCTCGCCCAGGGCACCGTCCGGGTGGGGGACGTCGCCAGGGACGTGCCGCTCGACGGGACCGACGCCGCAGGGATGCTGGCCCGGCTCCGGACCGCCGGCCTGATCAACCGCACCAGCGGCCGCGACGGCGAGTACACGGCGGTCGATCCCCGCGTCGCACTGCGGGCGCTGACCGACCGGACCGCCGCACAGCTGGACCGGGTCCGCGCGACGATCCCGGACCTGGCCGAGCTGTTCGAGCACCCCGGTGACGCGCCGCGTTCGGGCGCCGGGGTGCACGTCATCGACGATCCCGCGCTCATCGGCGCCTGGTACACCCGCCTGGAGCACGAGGTGACCGGCGAGTTCATGGCGTTCGACCGGCCGCCCTACGTCCTGGCCGGCGAGAACCCGGTCGAGCCGCTCGTGCTGGAGCGCGGCGTGCTGTGGCGGGCGGTGTACGCGGCGGAGGTGCTGGAGCGCCCCGGCGCCTGGGCGGAGATGCGCTATGCGGCGTCCCAGGGCGAGCAGGCCAGGATCGCCCGGACGCTGCCGACCAAGCTGGCCATCGCGGACCGGCGGACGGCGCTGGTCAGCTCCACGCTCGACGCGCACCGCCCCACGGCGGTCGTCGTCGAGGGCGGACCGCTGGTCGACCTGCTCTGCGCCGCCTTCGAGGCGGTGTGGGCCGACTCGGTCGAGGTCCCGCCCACCGACAGCCTCGACGGCGCTGCTCCCCCGGACCGCGGGCCGGGCAAGGGCGACCGGGCGCTGCTCGCCCTGCTCGGCTCGGGCGCGAAGGACGAGACGATCGCGCGCGAGCTCGGCCTGTCCGAGCGCACGCTCCGGCGGCGCAGCGCCGACCTGCTGCGCCGGCTAGGGGCCGCGAACCGCTTCCAGGCGGGCGCCCAGGCCGTCCGCCGCGGCTGGATCTGACGCCCGCTGACTGACCGGCCGTCAGCAGGCGGGTGAAACCGGGCCTCCCGCGTGACGGCCGTGTTAACTCGTGCGGCCGCTACCGGCCAGTGGCCGGAACCGGCCAACGAGACCATTGCCCTGCCGGTCCGACGGCGGCTAGACAGCCCTCATGCAACCTCTGCCCTCCGGCCGTCGCTGGGGTGCTCTCTTCACGAGCACCCTCGTCGCGGCCTCCGTGATCCTGTCTCCGGGCGCCGCCGTAGCCGCCCCGGACTCCGACCCGGTACGGGTCATCATCGAGCTCGAGACGCCCACCGCCGCCGACGTCGTCGGCCACGAGGAGGTCGCCGCCGCGCGCTCCGGCCGGCCGTCGGCACTCCGCGCGTTCGCAGCCGACTACCGGGCCGCCGTCGCCTCCGTCGAGGAGGCGCAGGGCGGAGTCACCTCCTGGGCGGTCCGCGAGGGGGTGGCGCTGGACGACACCGAGCCGGTCACCGGCCTGCTGGCCGGGCTGGTCGCGACCGTCGACACCGCCGACCTGGCCGAGCTGCGCTCCGCGCCGGGCGTCGCGCGCGTCACGAAGGACGCGCCGGTGCACATCCTCGGCGAGGCCAACATCCCGGCCACCGGCGCACCGCAGGTGTGGGAGCGCACCGACTCCGCCGGCACGCCCGTCCAGGGCGACGGCCGCACCGTCGCGGTCATCGACACGGGCGTCGACTACTCGCTGGCCGACCTCGGCGGCGGGTTCGGCCCGGGCCACCGGGTCGTGGACGGGTACGACTTCGTCAACGACGACGCCGACCCCATGGACGACCACATGCACGGCACCCACGTGGCGGGCGTCGTCGGCGCCGGCGGGGACAACCTCACCGGCATGGCGCCGGAGGTCTCGCTCACCGCGTGGAAGGCGCTGGACGAGAACGGCGGCGGCACGACGTCCGACCTGCTGCTCGCGCTCGAGGCCGCGACGGACCCGCTGGGCGACGCCCCGGCCGACGTCGTGAACATGAGCCTCGGCGGGGTCGGCGACGGCACCGACCCGCTGGGGCGCGCCGCCACCGCGGCCGTGCAGCAGGGCGTCGTGGTCGTGGCGGCGGCCGGCAACGCCGGGCCCACCGGCCAGACCGTGAGCACGCCCGCCGCGGCCGAGGGCGTCATCGCCGTCGGGGCGGGCGTCACCGGCGTCACCGACCCGACGCTGACGCTCGACGGGGCGCGGCCGGGCGACGAACCGCGCCCGCTGGACGTCGACCGCTTCCCGCTGTCGGCCAACCCGCCCGCCGACGGCTTCTCGGCGCGCCTGGTCGACGTCGGCGACGGCCTCGACCAGGAGGACTACGACGAGGCGGGCGACGTCACCGGCGCCATCGTCGTCATGGACAGCCTCGTGGTCTCGGACCTCGGCCAGGTCCAGGGCGGCCACCTCGTCCAGGCCGAGCTCGCCGAGGAGCACGGTGCCGTCGGGGCCCTGCTGTACAGCCCGAGCCCGACCGACCCGGTCGAGGACGGCGCCGGCCCGCAGGGCGGCGCGAGCGTGCTCACCGACGGCGGGTTCGACCTGCGGCGCGAGAGCCTCGTCATGATGTCGATCAGCTCCGCCGAGTACCAGGAACTCAAGCACGAGGTGGCGGCGGGGACCGCGAGTGCCACCGTGGGCTCGGCCGACCGCACCGACACGATCGCCGGGTTCAGCTCGCGCGGCCCGAGCGACGCGATGACGCTCAAGCCGGAGATCGTCGCGCCCGGTTACGAGATCCTGTCCGACATCCCGGCGTCGCTCGGCGTGGAGGGCAACCAGTACCGCTTCTCGGGCACGTCGATGGCCGCCCCGCACGTCGCGGGAGCTGCCGCCCTCCTGGCCCAGGCTCGCCCTGAGCAGACCGCCGCGCAGCTGCGCGCGACCCTGATCGGTAGCGCGCAGCCGCTGGAGTCCGACGACGCCGGGCTGTCGCCGTCGGGCCAGGGCGCCGGCAAGCTTGACGTCGCGGCGGCGGTGGACCAGCAGGTCACGGCGTCGCCCGATGCCGTGTCGCTGGGGCTGGCCGACATGGGCACCGACCGTGCGAGCACGCGGAGCGTCGTGCTGCACAACGCGGGCGACCGGGCGGTGACCGTCCGGCTGTCGGTCGAGGCGTCGGACGGCAGCACCGGCGAGGCTGAGCTGTCGGAGCGGCGGCTGCGGGTCCCCGCGGGCCGCGACGCCTCGGTCGAGCTCACGGTCACGCCGGCCGTCGGCGCCGGCGCCGCGGAGACCTCCGGCGTGGTAGTCGGCAAGGTCTCCGACGGCAGCAGCGTCCGGGTGCCGTACGCGGCGTACGTGCGCCCGCTGCAGGTCCAGGCCTCGCCGGCCCCCGCCGTCGGAGAGACCGAGGTCTTCGTGCACGCGGTGATGGCCCCGGAGGCGACGCCGACAGTGGTCGCGACGGCGCCGTCGGGCGAGCGGTACACGGCAGCGCTGGCGGCCGTCGGCGCGAACCCCGGCTGGTACCGCGGCACCGTGCCGCTGGACGAGCAGGGCACCTACCACCTGCGGGCGAAGGCGACCGTCACGGGGCGCACCCTGACCGGTGAGGCGGTCCTGCAGTCGGAGGGCGCCGCGCAGCCGGGCGCCTGGGAGCAGGTCGGGCTCTCGGGCGGGGCCCGCGCGCTCGCCGTCTCGCCGACTGCCCCTGGCACCGGCATGGCGATGACGTCGACCGGTGTCCACCCGTTCGTGACCACCGACCGCGGCGAGACGTGGGAGCGCGTGCGCAGCATGCCGGTCGCCGACGGCTGGGGCATCCCTGTGGCCGACACGACCGCTCCGGGCGCGTTCTACGTGGCGCTCAACGCCGCCGCCGGCAAGGTGGTGCTCGACCCGAGCTACCGTGGCCGGATCGTGCACACGCCGGACGCGGGCGCCACCTGGACGGTGCTGCCCTTCCCGGACGTGGCCGTCGACGAGCTCGTCGCGCACGACGACGCGCTCGCCGCGATCACGCCCGACGGCGTGTACCTCAGCCGGGACGGCGGCCAGGACTGGCGCTCGGTCCCCGCCACGTGGGACGGCGAGGCTGCGGACGCGGTCTTCGCCGGCGACGACCTGCTGATCACCACCTTCCACGGCATCTACCGCGTGGCCGACGTCCTCGACGGGGGTGACGAGGTCACCCGGACCTACGCCGGCTCCGACTACGACACGCGCCCGCAGGGCATCGCGGCGGACGGAGCCACTGCGGTCGCCGTGCGCGGCGACGGCGTGTCCATGGTGTCGACGGACGGTGGGGCCACGTGGGCCGACGCCGCCGACACCGACCAGTCGTACGTCACCGAGACCACGATGGTCGAGGGTGTCGCGTACGCGGCCGGCCTGTCCTCGTACAGCACGAGCACCGACGACGGCGCCACCTGGACCGAGCACCCGCTGCCCGTCCGGGGCCCGCTGGCCACCGACGTCGACCACTGGCCGGGCACCTCGCCGACCAGCCTGGTCATGAGCATGGAGAACTCCGGGTACTACGCCACCGACGACGGCGAGCGCTGGACCCGGACGGGGGTCTCCGGGACCGATGTGCGCGGTGTGCACGTCGGCACGGGGGCCGACGGCGAGCCGGTGCTGCGCGCCGTCGACGCGGAGGGTCTGCACGTCCGGCCGCTGGCCGACGTCGGACCGGACGCCCAGGACTGGGGCTCGCTCCACCCGGGCGGGGTCGGCTACGCGTTCACCCACGTGACGCAGTCGGCGGTGGGCGAGCACGCGGTCTGGGCCATCGGCAACAACGCCTTCGGCGGGGCCAAGATCCGCACCGGGCCCGCCGGGACGACCGACGCGGACCTCGAGCGCGTCGGCCCGTCCGGCGGGTTCACTCCCGGGGCGCTGGCGGTCTCATCGCACGACGACGCCGCGAGTGACGGCGACACGGTCGTCGTCTCGTACGGCACCATGTCGGCCCGCGGGATCATGGTGTCGCGCGACGGGTTTGACACCTGGCGCACGTACGACAACGACCTGCGGGTCGCTCAGGTCGCGTTCGACCCGGAGGACTCGCGGCGCCTGTGGCTCGCCACCTCGACGGGCCTCTACCGGTCCGACGACCTCGGCGCCACCCTCACCCGGCTGACCAGCGCAGACACGCGGTCGGTCTGGGTCGATCCCGACGACACCGACCACGTCGTGGCCGGTGAGCGACCGGGCATCCGCGTCAGCACCGACGGCGGCGAGTCCTTCCACGCCGCCGAGGTGCCCGACTCGTACGCCGACGTCGAGTCGATCGTCGCCGTCGAGGTGCCGGACGGCCCGGCCGCCGGGACGCAGCTCCTCGTCGCGGCGGGCGCGCGGTGGCAGCCGAACGGCCTCGTGGTGAACGGTGCCGGCACGTTCGTCTCGGCCGACGGCGGCGCCACGTGGACGCCCGCGTCGGGCGGCCTGACGGCCATGTCGGTGCGCTCGCTGGCCGTGAGCGCCGACGGCGCCTGGGTCTACGCGGGCACCGACGAGGGTGGCGTGCACCGCACGGCCACCGGCGAGCTCGTGCCCGCCGACGCCCTGCCTGCGGCCACGACCACGCGGATCGAGGCGCCGGACACGGTGCGCCGCTGGGAGCGGGCCCGGGTCCGGGTGACGGTCGGCGCCGACGACGCCACCCCGACCGGGTCGGTGACCGTCACGGTCGCCCGCGCGGACGACCGGCGACCGTACGAGAGGACGGTCCGGCTGCGGGACGGTCACGCCGAGCTGCGGCTGCCCCCGCTCGTCCGGGCGGGCACCTACACGGTGACCGCCGGCTACGGGGCGACCGAGGACTTCGCGGCCTCGGAGGCGAGCACGGAGATCAAGGTGCGGAGGTAGGCCTGGCCCGTCCCGCGTGGTGGGGGGGGTCTGTCTGCGTGTGGGGAGACGCACCACGCTAGCACCGCGAGCGA
>NZ_JBEZZF010000132.1:0-5988 GCF_040639055.1 Promicromonospora sp. NPDC023987
AAGACCACCTCGGGTGAGGAGCTCGAAGAGATCATCGCCAAGGCGGTCGCACGGTCGCTGGCCCGCAGCTCGCGACGGGAACCGATGGTCATCGCGGTCGTCCTCGACGCCTGACATCCTCCCGCCGGAGCCGCCGGGCCGCCGAGCTGCCGAGCCCCGGGGAATGACCATGTACCTGCTGCCACGATCGGCCCTTTTGTGGCAGCAGGTACATGGTCAGATGCCCGCCGTCGTCACCTCCGGTGGGAACAAGCGCCGCCGTCCGCCAGGTTGTCGACGGGTGAGACGTCCGGGGCCGTGGGTAGCGTGGTTCGGGACGCGGCCCACAGCGAGAGGTGACCCTAGATGTCCGACATCGTCGAGAACCCGTTCGTGATCCCGCCGGGTACGGCCAGACGCGGCCAGACCAGGATCCGTGCCTTCAGCGCGGGCGAGCTCGTCGCCGACGCGGACGGCGCGCTGCTGGTCTGGGAGAACTCCTACTTTCCCCGGTACTTCTTCGCGCCCGGTGACCTCGAGGCGGAGCTGCGCCCCGCGGGGCAGGGCCCCCGGTCCAGGTCGCTCGGACCCAGCGAGGTGTTCGACGTCGTCGTGGGCGGGCGGATGCTGGAGCGCGCCGCCCGCCGCTACGGGGAGGCGCCGGCCGAGGAGATGCGCGAGTCGTTCACTCTCACCTGGTCGGCCTTCGACACGTGGCTCGAGGAGGACGAGGTCCTGCACACGCACCCGCGCAGCCCGTACGTGCGGATCGACGCGCTCCCGTCGGGCCGGCACGTGCGCGTGGTGGCCGGGGGCGAGGTGGTCGCCGAGTCGCGCCGGCCGGTCATGCTGACCGAGACCGGCCTGGGCCCGCGCTACTACCTGCCGCGGGCTGACGTGCGGATGGACCTGCTGACGCCCACCGACACCGTGAGCCACTGCCCGTACAAGGGGTCGGCCTCGTACTGGACGCTGAACGTCGGGGAGCTGGAGCTCACCGACGTGGTCTGGGGCTACGACACTCCGCTGCGCGAGGCGCTGAGGGTGGCGGGGTTGGTCTGCTTCTGGCCCGAGAAGAGTGCTGACCTGGAGTTCTACGTCGACGGGGAGCGGGTCGGCCGGCCGTAGCCCTCCCGGGCGCCCGCCCTGGCACCGCCCGTTGAGCCGGATGGCGAAGGACCGGTTACGGGTGCGTGTCCGTGACCTCTATGACGTGGTCGAGGCGGTCCAGAGCGGCTTGCAGGTCGTCGACCTTGGCCTGGATGCGTTCGCGCTCGGCGCGCAGCATGGCTCGCTGCTCGGCGTCGGTGTGGCCGGACTCGATACACGGCAAGAGCTCCGCGATGTTGCGGCTGGTCAGACCCGCGGCGTACATCTGCTGGAAGAAGCGCACCCGCTCGACCGCCTCGTGCGCGTACAGGCGCTGGCCGGACGGGCTGCGCTCGGCCGCGAGCAGCCCCTGCTGCTCGTAGTACCGCACGGCGCGCACCGAGACGCCGGCGCCACGGGCGACCTCGCCGATGCGGATCAGCGGCGCGACGGCCGCCTCTGTGACGGGCATGCGGACTCCCTGTTCGTCGGTCTCGAAACTCGTACTTGCCTCTGACGTCAACGTCAGGTCTTAGCGTACCGGACATGGATATCAACGACTCAGTCGCCCTTGTCACCGGAGCCAACCGCGGACTCGGCCGCGCCATGGCCCAACGCCTGCTCGAGCGGGGCGCGCGCAAGGTGTACGCCACCGCCCGGCGGCCCGAGACGGTAGACCTGCCCGGCGTGGAGGTGCTCGCCCTCGACGTCACCGATCCCGCGGCGGTGCTCGCGGCGGCCGAGGCCGCCCCCGACGTCTCGCTGCTGATCAACAACGCGGGCATCCAGACCGCCACCGACCTGGTGACCGGCTCGCTCGACAACCTGCGCCACGAGCTGGAGACCAACCTGTTCGGTGGCCTGGCGATGATCCGCGCGTTCGCACCGGCCCTCGCCAGGAACGGCGGGGGTGCGATAGTGAACGTCCTCTCCGCCATGTCGTGGTTCGGGGTCGACGGCGGCACCAGCTATCACCTGACCAAGGGCGCCGCGTGGGCCATGACCAACGGCGTGCGGCTTGAGCTCGCCGAGCAGGGCACGCTCGTGACCGGCGTCCACCTGGGCCTCGCCGACACCGACATGGCGGCCGGGTGGCCCGTGGACAAGATCGCGCCGTCGGACCTGGCCGACGCCGTGCTCGACGGCGTCGAGCAGGGCTCCGCCGAGGTGCTCGCCGACCAGTGGAGCCGGGACGTCAAGGCGCGGCTGCCGCTCGCGCCGGAGGAGTTCAACGCGGCGATGGGCCGCGCCCTGGCAGGGCTGACGGCGGCCTGAGCCGACGTCGGCGGGCCCGCGCTGCGGTGGGTCGGCACGCGGCCGTGGATCCCGCGACCGCCCGACGTCGGCTACGGCCGGCGTCGGGCGCGCAGGACGGTGTCGTGCGTGTGGTGGCTGCCCTCGGGCGGGGGAGTGGTGCGCGGCCGGCGCTCGTCGACCTCGACGATCCAGTGCCGGTCGAGAAGCTTCGCGACGTCGTCGGGCTGGTAGTAGTCGGCGGGGTCGAAGCCGTGGTGGTCGTCCGGCGACAGGTCGGCGACGTCATGGCCGCCCACGAGCAGGGTGCCCCCTGGTGCGACGACGGCAAGGAGCCTGCCCAGCGCGGCGTGGCCGGGCTCGACCCGGAGCGGGAGGTACTGGAGGGAGACCAGGTCGAACGGCCCGTCGGGTGGTGGTGTCGTGGCCACGTCGGCCTGCCGCCAGGTCACGCGGCCCGGCACGCCGGCTCCGACGGCGGCGGCCGCCGCGCGGTCGAGGGCCACCTGGGAGATGTCGACGGCGGTGACCTGCCAGCCCCGCCCGGCCAGCCAGAGCGCGTCGCCGCCCTCGCCGCAGCCGACGTCGAGAGCCCGCCCCGGCGGCAGGTCGGCCGCCTCGGTGACGAGCACGCCGTTCGGGTTGCCGCTGAAGAGCCGGTCCCGGCTGCTGTACCGCTCGTCCCAGTGCTGTGCGTCCACGTGTCCTCATCCCGTCGGGCCGATGTGCGTCCCGTTCAGGGTGCGACTTCAGGTCGACGTGAGGTCAAGTGGACGGCTCAGGTCGGGGTGGGGTCATGTCGGCCCGGACCCGGGCGGGGACTATGCCTCGGGCAGGGGCTTGCGGGCCGCGAGCCGCTCGACGATCCCCTTCGTGAACCGGTCGTGCCGCTCGATGTCGAGCCCCGCGGCCCGGACGTGCCGGATGGGCCGACGCCGGAAGTGCTCGTTCTCGAACCGCACGCTGTACAGCTCTGCCGCTGCCTGCAGCATCCGGATCACCGGCGACGTGCTGACCACGTGGTCGGCGAGCAGCAGCAGGCCGCCCGGTCGGAGCACCCGCACCATCTCGTCGACGGCGCCGCGGTCGTCGGGCACCGCGCACAGGCCGAAGGTGCAGACCACCGTGTCGAACGAGGCAGCGGCGAACTCGAGCCGCTGGGCGTCCCCGACCCGGAGGTCGACCTCGCGGCCGAGGCCGGCGGCGCGCTCACGGGCGCCGTCGAGCATGGCCGGGCTGAGGTCCATGCCGGTCAGCGTGACCTGCTCCGGGTACCGGCCGATGTTGAGGCCCGTCCCGACCGCGACCTCCAGGACCTGGCCCGTGGCCTGCCGGCACACCCAGTCCCGGGTGTCACCGAACAGCCGCTCGGCGCGGTCCATCTTCTGGTCGTACCCCGCCGACTGCCGGTCCCAGTGCCGCCGCACCCGGTCGATGCTCGGCTGTCTTGCCATGTTGCCCGCCCGCCGCTCGCTGATGCCAATGGCGACACGGTATCGCCGACGACGTTCGAGAATGACCCGAGGTACGGATTCCCGCACGGATCTGTACCGCGGGTCATTCTCGAGGTGGTGCCTGGCCGGTTACCGGGGGACGCTCCAGACCTGCGTCCAGAGCCCGTTGCAGTCGTAGATCTGCAGGTCGGTGCCCTCGGCGGTGTTGCCTTCCGGGATGTCCAGGCAGCGCCCCGACTGCGGGTTGAGCAGCGAACCGTCCGCACGTGCACGCCACTGCTGCGCTCCGGAGTCGTTGCACTCCCAGAGCTGCACCTTGGTGTGGTTGGCGGTGCCGTTGGCGTCGACGTCGAGGCACTTGCCGAACGCGCGGACGGTGCCGTCCGCACCCATCGACCAGGACTGGCCTGTTGCGGTACCGCACGTCCAGAGCTGGGCGGCGTTCCCGTTGGCAGCCGTGTTCGTGTCGACGTCGACGCACCGGCCATCCGGCCCGCCGATCTGCCCGGTGGGTCCAGGGAGCGAGCCGATCCCGAACCGCACCTCGCACTGGTTCCCGGTGCCGAGCCACGTCGCGGCGAGGTAGAGGTACGTGGCGCCGTCCTCCCGCGGTATCGCGGGCGTGGAGTACCCGGGGCATGACGGCACCCCGGTGGCGTATCCGCCGGTCGGGCTCACGGTGACGGGGGCTGCCGCCTCGGTCCAGGTGCCGGTGCCGAGCGCGGTGTTGGCGAAGAGCACGGTCCCCGACTCCTCCAGCACCGTCTTGTTCCCGGTGGGGCCGGCCACCACGCGCTGCCCGGACAGCAGCACGGTTCCGTTCGGGCCGCCGCCGGGGATCCACGAGATGTACGGCGTGTGCAGCAGCTCGCGCCCGTCGGCGGTGCGGACCAGCGTGCCTGCTTCGCCGGCCGGGCCCCAGTCGGTCCCGTTGGCGCTGCGCTTCACGTAGACCTCGCAGGCGTGGTCGGGATCGGTGGCGTCGCGGCACATCTCGTACGCCATGAGATGGTCGCCGTTCGGCAGCGCGGCGAACGTCTGCATGCCGGGACGGCGCAGGTCGTCTGCAGGGAAGGAGACGTCGACGGTCATGGTCGAGCTCCACGTGCGTCCGCCGTCGGACGACGTGTAGTGGCCGATCACCTGGTTGTTGGTGGGCGTGTTCGCCGGCCGCTCGTCCGAGATGAAGCAGGCGAGACGGTCGTCCTCGGTGACCATGAAGACCGGCTCCCAGATGCCGTGGCCCCACGTGTCGGGCTGGCCGGCGGTCTGCGTGCACGACGACAGGTACTGCCAGGTCGATCCGCGGTCCGAGGACCGGAAGACCTCGACCTTCTGGGTGCTGTAGTCGCCGACCCGCCACGCGGTCCCGGCGGCGAGGATGTCGCCCGCGGCGAGGCCCGGGATGTTCCGCGGGACCTCGTACAGCACCGGCGCCTCGAGGTCCCACCCGGGCGTGTTCGAGGTGATGGTCGACACCGGCGACCACGACTCGCCGCCGTCGGTGCTCCGGTAGACCGGCAGCGACGTGGGGGAGCCGGTGCCGCCCCGTGCGAACGTCGCGAGCATCGTCTGGTCAGGGCTCTGGTCGTGGTCGAGGCGGACGGCTCGTGGGTAGCCCGCGGTGCCGTTCGGGTGCTGGCCCAGGTCAGGGCTGTAGAGCACGTTGCCGGGCTCGGCCGCGGGGGCGACGTCGGCTGCGGCGTCGGCTGCGGCGTTGGGTGCGGTGTTGGGTGCGGCGCCGGCTGCGGGCGCGGCGGCGGCTGCGGGTGCGGCGGCGGCTGCGGGCGCGGCGAGCGATGACTGAGGCGCCGCCATGGTGCTCGCGGGTGCGCCGACGAGGGCGAACGCCGCTGCCAGGGCCGCGGTGAGCACAGTCGATCGACGCAGTGTACGGCGGCCGTACGCGAGGTGCTGAGACCTGGCGCGGGACGGGGCGTCCCTGGCTGGGATGTTCTCTGGCCTTGTGCTCCGAGATCTGGTGAATCGAGACATGGTGCAGGACCTCTCTGTCGTGCAGGTGATGCCCGAGGTGGTGCGCTACGTCCGTTTGCGGACGTTGCAAAACCCACCCTGGCGCATCTGTGCACACGTTGCAAGAGCCGGGGCGCACCTCCAACAGGGTCGGCACTTTGCCCCGCGAGGTCGGCAGTTTGCATCGAGGTCGGTCCAGGCCTGTGCCGATCTCGATGCAAAGTGGCCAGCGCGCAGG
>NZ_JBEZZF010000133.1:0-5849 GCF_040639055.1 Promicromonospora sp. NPDC023987
ACATTTGTCCCGTGCCCCCTTGCGCGCCCCCCCCCCCCCGGCCCCGCCGCGCACTGCTCCGGCAGCTCGCGGCCGGGCCGGCGAGGGTCGTCGACATGGCGTCAGCTCACCCGATCAGCCGTCCCGCCATCAGCAAGCACCTGCGAGCCCTGGGCTCGGCGGGACTCGTCCTCGCCGACGACGTCGGCCGTGAGCGGCACTACCGGCTCGACCGAGCCGGGCTCGCGCCCGTGACCGCGCTCCTCGCCGAGCTCTCCCCCGCACCTCCGATCGGCGAGCGGGCGCTCGACGGGCTCGAGCTGGAGGTGCGCCGAGCGGGCCGGGACCGCCAGGCGGCCGAGGGCGCACGACACACCGACGACCCACCGCGCACCACAGAGGAGACAGCATGAGCACCAGCCCCACGGCCACCGGCCGCAACGAGCGGCGGGCCGACGGCACGTACGTAGTCCTCACCCGCACCTTCCGCGCCCCGATCGAGGACGTGTGGGCGGCCGTCACCGAGCCGGAGCGCCTCGCCCGCTGGATCGGGCGGTGGACGGGCGACCCGGCGCAGGGCACCGTGCGGTTCGAGATGCTCTTCGAGGGCGAGGGCATCGAGCCCGAGGAGTGGACGATCGACGTGTGCGACGCGCCGGTCCGCCTCGAGCTCACGTCCCAGGCACCCTACGACGAGCAGACGCCGGCGACCTGGCACCTGCAGCTCGGCCTGGCCGAGGCGGACGGTGTCACCACGCTCACGTTCGCCCAGTCGATGGACGATCCCGCCATGGCCGAGAACGTCGGGCCCGGCTGGGAGTACTACCTGGACCGGCTCGTCGCCGCGGAGACCGGCGGGCACCCGGAGGCCATCGACTTCGGCGACTACTACCCGGCGCTGTCCGGGCACTATCGCGCCCTGGCCGGCTGATCAGAGGCCGCGACATGCAGACGCCCAGGCCACCGAGGTGGCCTGGGCGTCCGACACGTCGCGAAGTGCTCAGGTCAGTTCTGGACCTCGAGCATTCGGCGCCGCGCGCGGACCAGGGCAGCGCCCGCCGCCGTGAGGACGAGCCCGGCCGCGGCCGCACCGACGACCTCGCCACCGGTCTGCGCCAGCGCGCCAGGCGCCTGCGCCTCCCCGGCGGACTGGATCGGCGCCATCGGGTTCATCCCGGTGTCCGAACCGCCGCTGCCCGGGTAACCGATCGGGAGCACGCCCCCGTCGCCGGAGCCGTCGCCGGAGCCGTCGTCCCAGCCACCGTCGTCGCCCGAGCCGCCGTCACCCGGGTCGTCACCGCCCGGACCGCCGTCACCCGGGTCTTCTCCGCCCGGGTTGCTGACGTAGACCGGGCTCTCCAGCAGGTCGTCCACGACGCCGTCCGGGCCGGCGACCGAGCCGATCGTGCCCGGCACGTCGACGTTCCCGGCGTTCTCGCCGATGGAGCCGATGTCGTTGATGATCTCGGCGGGCAGGTTGTCGGTCACGCCCTGCTCGGGTGCGTCAGCGCCCAGGACGTCGTCCACGGCACCGTTCTCACCGGCCACCGCGTTGACCGCGCCGGTGACACCGTTCACCACGTCCTCGACGGGGCCGCCCGCGTTGGCCGACGCCGGAGCCGCCTTCGTGGCGACGACCTCGTCGGACGCCGACGACGAGCCGCCCGTCACACCCTTCACGACGTCCTCGACCGCGCCGTCCTTGCCGGCCGCCGAGTCGACGACGCCCGTGACGCCCCGCACGGTGTCGTCCAGGGCACCGTCCTTCTTGGTGACCTGCTCGACCGTGTCCGACACCTGGTTCAGCGTGGTGTCGACCGCGCCGTCCTTGCCGGCGACGGATTCGACGGTACCCGTGAGGAGCCCACCAAGTCCGCCCGTCGACTGCTCGGCGTTCGGCGACTCGTCAGCCGCCGTCGCGGACGTCGCGCCCGCGATGATCAAGCCGCCCGCGACGAGCGCGGACGGGAGCGCCCGGCTCACGAACTTCCTCTTCATGTTTCCCCCTGTATCGGTATCTCTGTGTAGTTGCCCGCTCTCGGAGCGAATGCGCAATCACCCTGGCTGATAAGCGAGGTGAATTCAAGGACATCGGGTATGTTTCCCCCATGATCGTGCCAGGCTCAGGGGCGGCCCCGCAGATCCACCCGCTCGAACCGTCCGACCCATCGGAGCTGGGTGGTTACCAGCTCCTCGGACGGATCGGCGCAGGCGGTATGGGAGTGGTGTACCTCGCAGAAACCCGCACCGGACGGAAGCTGGCCCTCAAGGCCATCCTGAAGGAATTCGTGCAGGATCCGGAGTTCCGCACCCGGTTCCGTAGAGAGGCCGCCGCGGCGATGAAGGTGCGCGGCCGCCATCTCGCCACCCTGATCGACGCCGACCCGGACGGCGCCCAGCCGTGGCTGGCCGTCGAGTACGTGGCGGGACCGGCGCTCACCGCCGTCGTGCAGGCCGAGGGCCCGTTGCCCGAGCCCGACGTGCGCCGCATGCTGGCCGGCGTGGCCGAGGCGCTGCGGGCCGTGCACCAGACCGGCATCGTGCACCGGGACCTCAAGCCGTCCAACATCCTGCTCGGCGAGGACGGCCCGTTCGTCATCGACTTCGGGATCGCCCAGGCGTCCGACTCGACGTCCCTGACGCGCACCGGCCTCAAGGTCGGCACACCGTCGTTCATGGCGCCCGAGCAGGTCCGTGGGAGCCTCGCGACGCCCGCGGCCGACATCTGGGCGCTGGGCGCCGTCGCCCTCTACGCCGCGACCGGTCAGCGGGCGTTCGGTGAGGGCGACACCACCGTCGTCTACTACCGCGTGGTCCACGAGGAGCCGGACCTCAGTGCCTGCCCGGCCTGGCTGTTCCCCCTGGTCCGCGCCTGCCTCGACAAGGATCCCGACGCGCGTCCGGATCTCCAGGAGGTGCTCAACTTCCTGAACGAGGTACCGGCCGGCCTCCGGAGCGCGACCACGAAGATCACGCCGGGCCCCGCCGTCAGCCCTCTGGACGACGCGACGACGCTGCGCGACGACGCCACGGTGGTGAAGGCGGTGCCCGCGGCCACCGCGGAGCCGACGCCGACGCCGGCGCCCGAGCCGGCCACGGCCGAGCCGGAGGAGACCCGCCGCGGCCTGCTGTCCCGGCCGACCACGTGGCTCGTCGCTACCGGGGGCGTGCTCGTCATCGGCGCGGTGGCCACGGCGTTCGCGCTCGGCATGCCGCCCGGAACCCCGGATGCCGCTGCCACGACGTCGGCGTCACCCTCCGGGGAGGCGTCCCCTGCGGCCATCGACGAGTGCCTGGTGGGCGAGTGGCGGCTGGACAGCATGAGCACCAAGATGCGCATCGACGCCCTCGACGAGACCGTCGACGCCAGCGGCTTCGACGGGCGGGTGACCGAGTTCCGCGCCGACGGGACCCAGCTGGTCAACTACGACGACGCCCAGCCGGCCCGCGCGGAGACCTCGATCGGGGAGCTCACGGAGACCTGGAGCGGTACCGCGAAGTACATCGTCTCGACCAGTGCCGACGGCGTGCTGACGACCTCGGGCTCGGACTTCCGGAACGTCGAGGTCACCATCGCCCTCGCCGGCGAGAGCGCCGAGCGCCAGCCGAACATCCCGACGCAGGAGCTGCGCTACACCTGCGACGAGACGACCTACACGGAAGAGGCGGAAGGCTTCGAGGCCTCCTACACCCGGCTTCGCTGAGTGCTGGATATTCGCCCCTTCGTGGCCGGCGCACGGGCGAATATCCAGCACTCAACGGTCGCGGGGGGCTAGACGGCGCGGTCTGCGCGGTTGACCGCCGAGACTATTGCCTTCAGCGATGAGAGGGTGATGGAGGGGTCGATGCCGACTCCCCACAGGACGTCGTCGCCCACGGCGCACTCGACGTAGGCCGCCGCGCTGGCGTCCCCACCCTCCGACAGGGCGTGCTCCGTGTAGTCCAGCACCCGGACGTCGACACCGACCTGCGCGATCGCGTTCACGAACGCGTCGATGGGCCCGTTGCCGGTACCGGTCAGCGTCAGCTCCTGACCGCGGTCGATCACGTCCACCTCGAGGGTGTCCTGCTCGCCCTCCGCCGACACCGCACGGGTTCCACGCAGCGTGAGCCGCCCCCAGTGCTCCAGGCCGGACAGCGCGCCCTCCTCGACGGGCAGGTACTCGTCCGTGAAGATGCGCCAGATGTCCGCGCCGGTCACCTCGGTGCCCTGGGTCTCGGTCACCTTCTGCACGGCGTGGGAGAACTCGATCTGCAGGCGGCGCGGCAGGTCCAGCTTGTGCTCGCTCTTGAGCAGGTAGGACACCCCACCCTTGCCGGACTGCGAGTTGACCCGGATGACCGCCTCGTACGAGCGTCCCACGTCGCGGGGGTCGATCGGCAGGTACGGCACGCCCCAGTGCAGGTCGTCGACGCCGACGCCGGCGGCCTCCGCCCGCCCGGCCATGTGCTCGAAGCCCTTCTTGATGGCGTCCTGGTGCGAGCCGGAGAACGCCGTGAACACGAGGTCCCCCACGTACGGGTGGCGCTCGTGCACGGGCATCTGGTTGCAGTACTCCACGGTGCGACGGATCTCGTCGATGTCGTGGAAGTCGATCTGCGGGTCGATCCCCTGCGAGAACAGGTTCAGGCCCAGGGTCACCAGGTCGACGTTGCCGGTGCGCTCACCGTTGCCGAACAGGCAGCCCTCGATGCGGTCGGCACCGGCCAGGTAGCCCAGCTCGGCGGCCGCGACGGCGGTGCCGCGGTCGTTGTGCGGGTGCAGCGAGAGGATGACGTTCTCGCGGTGGTGCAGGTGCCGGCTCATCCACTCGATCGAGTCGGCGTACACGTTGGGCGTCGCCATCTCGACGGTGGCGGGCAGGTTGATGATGACCTTGCGCTCCGGCGTCGGCTCGAAGACCTCGATGACCTCGTTGCAGATGCGCGCGGCGAACTCGAGCTCGGTGCCCGTGTACGACTCCGGCGAGTACTCGTAGTAGATCCGCGTGTCCGGGACGGTCTCCTCGAGCTTGCGGCACAGCTTGGCGCCGTCCAGCGCGATGTCGACGATCCCGTCCTGGTCGGACCGGAACACGACCTCTCGCTGCAGCACCGAGGTCGAGTTGTACAGGTGCACGATCGCCTGCTTGGCACCCGCCAGCGACTCGTACGTCCGCTCGATCAGGTGCGCACGGGCCTGGGTGAGTACCTGGATCACGACGTCGTCGGGGATCCGGTTCTCCTCGATGAGCTTGCGCACGAAGTCGAAGTCGATCTGGCTCGCCGACGGGAAGCCGACCTCGATCTCCTTGTAGCCCATCGACACCAGCAGCTCGAACATGCGGAGCTTGCGCTCCGGGTCCATCGGCTCGATGAGGGCCTGGTTGCCGTCACGCAGGTCGACCGCGCACCAGCGGGGTGCCTGCTCGATGCGCTTGGTGGGCCAGGTCCGGTCAGGGATGTCCACGCGGATCTGCTCGTGGAACGGCTGGTACTTCTGGGTCGGCATGCCCGACGTCCGCTGCGGGTTGTCGCCGATGATCCCGGCGGCTGCGCCGTGCACTGCTACGTCGTGAACTCCGCCGGGGGTGGTGGCGGTGATGCTGTTCTCCATCATGTGTCCTTCGCTCGGTGAGGTTGGCCGGCACACCAAGCCTCCGCGACGAGGGACCGGCCTGTCTAGGCCTCGTCGCGGCAGCGAAGGAGAAGGATCACCGTCGGGCGCACGCTGTCACTGTACTCCCGGACGTGACCCGGACCACGCATGGCGCCCACGATTCGGACGTGAGCCGTTGGTCGAGCTTGTCGAGACGTCGGGTCCGAGGCCTGGCTCCCCCACCTCAAGGCCGCCCGCAACGCGCCCTCGGAGCTGGTGTTCCCGATCCGCG
>NZ_JBEZZF010000134.1:0-5228 GCF_040639055.1 Promicromonospora sp. NPDC023987
GTTGCCTTGAGATCGGTCAATCAACCGGCCGATCTCAAGGCAACGGACCGAAGTCACGGGACGTGATGATGCAAGCGACCGATCTCGGCGCTCACGTGCCTCACCTGGGTCTAACGTTGGAGCGGATCGTCGGCGATCGACTTCATCGCGCCCGGGCCCTTTACAGGGCGTAGCGCCGTCGCGAGACTTCACCCGTCGAGTTTTCTCTCGCCCGGAGGTTCAACGTGGTACTTCCTCGCCTCTCTCGTGCTCTCATCGCAGGCGCTGCCGGCGCCGCTCTGGCGCTCGGCGTCCTCACGACCGGCTCCGCCGTTGCCGCGCCCGGCGGCGACGCCGGCAGCCCGACGTCGTCCGGCACAGCACCCGCCGTCGCAGGCGAGCTCTCCGCCCAGTCCACCGTGCATCCGAGCCTGGTGCTCGACCGCGACTTCCCCGACCCCGACGTGTCGAAGTTCGGGGACACCTACTACGCGTACGCGACGAACGAGGGCAAGAACCTGCCCTGGGCCACCGCCCCCGACCCGGACGGCCCCTGGAGCTACCGGTCCACGGACGCGCTGCCGGACCTCGGGGCCTGGGCCAAGGAGGGCCGCACCTGGGCTCCCGACGTCTCGCGCCGTGCCGACGGTCGCTACCTGCTCTACTACACGGCCTGGCATGCCGCGTCCGGGCGGCAGTGCATCGGCGCCGCCCTCGCCGACTCCCCCGGCGGCCCGTTCGCGCCGGTCGGTACCCAGCCGCTCGTGTGCCCGCTGGACGCGGGCGGCGCCATCGACGCCTCCAGCTTCACCGATACCGACGGCACCCGGTACCTGATCTGGAAGAACGACGGCAACGCGATCGGCGCCACCACCTGGATCCATGTGCAGCGCGTCGCGGCGGACGGCCTCACGTTCGAGGGCGGCGCCACCCAGGTGCTGCGCAACGACCGGGCCGACGAGGCGGGCATCATCGAGGCGCCGGTGATCACCAAGGTCGGCAGCGAGTACGTGCTCTTCTACTCCGCCGGCCCGTACACCACCGATCAGTACGGGACGAGCTACGCGGTGTCGAGCTCGATCACCGGGCCGTACACCAAGGCGTTCCGTTTCCTCATGACCACCGAGTCGCTCGACGGCGCGGTGGGCGGCCCCGGCGGCGCC
This sequence comes from Promicromonospora sp. NPDC023987, assembly GCF_040639055.1. Classification (NCBI taxonomy): domain Bacteria; kingdom Bacillati; phylum Actinomycetota; class Actinomycetes; order Micrococcales; family Promicromonosporaceae; genus Promicromonospora; species Promicromonospora sp. NPDC023987. The sequence continues at coordinate 1,143 of NZ_JBEZZF010000134.1, forward strand.
GACGTGCTGCGCGACGGCGGGGGCGACAAGCTGGTCTTCCACGGACACCGGGACGCGGGCGGGCGCGGGATGTACGTGGCCGACCTCGGCTGGGCCGACGGATACCCCGTGGTGCGGGGCAGCCGGGTCCGGTACGAGGCCGAACGTGGCACCCTGAACAGCTGCTCGGTGCGCGAGAACGCGGCCGGCGCGTCCGACGGCAAGGTCGTCGCGTACATCGACCACGCCGACAGCTGGGTCGACGTCGGCTCGATCTACATGCCCACGACCGGCGACTACTCGCTGCACGTGGGCTATGCCAACGGTTCCGCCGGGACGGCGAGCCACACCGTCATGGTGAACGGTGCGGGGGCAGGGTCCATCAGCTATCCCGTGACCGGCTGGGACAGCTGGCGGCAGGCGACCAAGAGCGTCACCCTCCAGGCGGGCTGGAACACGATCCGCCTGGGCAAGGGGACCGCGTTCGCCGAGCTCGACTACATCGAGGTCGCGTGATGTATCTTGATATCAAGATACTCGGCATCGAGGAGTGGTCATGGCGGACTGGAACCCCAGCGCATACCTGCAGTACACGGACGAGCGGTCCCGCCCGTTCACGGAGCTGGTCGCTCGGGTGCCCGGGACCCCTGCCACCGTCGTCGACCTGGGCTGCGGCCCCGGCCACCTCACCGCCGTGCTCCGAGCACGCTGGCCCGACGCCCACGTGACCGGCGTCGACGCCTCCCCCGCCATGATCGAGCGGGCACGCGCTGCCGACCCGGGCACCGACTACGTCCTGGCGGACCTCAGCACGGACGACCACACGGCCGACCTCGTCATCAGCAACGCGGCGCTCCAATGGGTGCCGGGGCACCGTGAGCTGCTCACCACGCTCGCCGACCGGGCGGCACAGACGTTCGCCTTCCAGGTCCCCGGCAACCACGACGCGCCCAGCCACCAGCTGCTGCGCGAGGTCGCCGGGCGCGAGCCGTACGCCGACGTCGTCGGGCCGGTCGTGCGCCGGTCCAGTGCCGACCCCGTCGAGTACCTGGACCTCCTGGCCCGGCCCGGCTGGGCCGTGGACACCTGGGAGACCACGTACACGCACCTGCTGCACGGGCCCGACCCGGTGCTCCGCTGGATCTCGGCGACGGGTGCTCAGCCCACCCTCCAGGCCCTGGAGGCCAAGGACCCAGCGCTGCGCGCCCGGTTCGAGGAGGAGTTCGGCGCGGCGCTGCGCGCGGCCTACCCCGAGCACTCCTACGGCACGCCGCTGGCGTTCCGCCGGGTGTTCGCGGTCGCCACGCGGGACTGAGCCGGCGGTCAGCCCTCTGCCGTCACCCGGGACCGCAGGCTCTTGAGCTCGGTGTCGACGTACTGCCGCGTGCGGCTCATCACCAGCCTGCCGACGAGCCACGCCAGACCGCCGGTCTGCGTGATCGCGAGCGTCACCAGCGAGCGGCCGTCGGGCAGCCGCTCCACCAGGTGCTCCGCCTGCGTGGTCACGCCCGGCGCCTCGCTGATCCACGCGAAGTGCCGCGGCGGGTCCCACTCGTCGACGAGCCAGACCGCCAGGGGCAGCTTCGGCTGCTCGATCCGCACCTGCGTGCCGACGTCCGGCGGGTTCGGTCCGTCGATGATCGCCACGGACGTCATGGAGGGCGTCCAGTCCGGCATGTGCTCGACGTCGGACAGGACGGCCCACACGGCCTCTGGCGAGGCGTCGATCTCTGCGGAGGTGCTGTAGTTCGGCATGTGCGCTCCTGCTCGTCTCCGGTGGTCGCCGACCGGCGTCACTCCCATAGTCTCGGCCCACGGCACCTCGTGCGACGTGACGACACACGGCCGGGGACCGCTGGTCCGGCGTGTGCGACACCCTCGGAGCGGTCCTAAGCTTCCCGCATGACTGATCGACCCCTTCGTATAGGGCTGCAGCTGCAGCCGGAGCACGCCGACTACTCCGTGCCAGCGGCTGGAGCCAGATGACGTCTGGTGCCACCGCGGTCCGAGCACGCACCTACGCAGGTGGCAACGTACGCCCTATTCAGCGATCGTTCAACGGAATCACCGACGGCACCTGTCGGCGGCGGCCGACGAGCCCTGTCGCTACGCTGGCCGCGTGAGCTCAGGTGCGGCACGCACGATGACAGGTAGCACACGGACCCGGTTGGTGATCGTGCGCGGGCCCTCCGGGTCGGGGAAGACCACCGTCGCTCGGGACCTGCGAGAGCGAATGGGCCGCGGCACCGCACTGGTCGAGCAGGATTATCTGCGGCGCAGGCTGCTGTGGGAGAAGGACACTCCCGGAGCCTTGAACATCTCGCTGATCGACGCTGTCGCCCGTCACGTCCTAGACGCCGGCTACGACGCCGTCGTGGAGGGCATCCTCTACGAGCCCAGGTACGGCGATATGTTGCGAGCTCTGGTTGCTCATCACGCGGGCTCCACCGTGGTCGCCTACCTGGATGTGCCCTTCGAGGAGACCGTTCGCCGACACGCCGGGCGTCCCCAAGCCACCGAGTTCACACCCGAGCAGATGGCCACGTGGTGGGCGCCCAATGATCGTCTCGGGCTCGACGGCGAGGTCGTGATCGGTCCGAGGTCCACAGCCAGCCAGACCGCCGACCTGCTCCTGACCGCACTCGATGACAGGTGCTCTGCCGACGCATCGCCCCAGACGACCGGCAGGGAGCCATGACCATCACCATCTCCTCGCTATCCGTCCCAATAATCGATGGCGTGATCAGCCTGATGGACCAGGGCGATCCGTTCATCAGGGCGCGGACCGCTTCGGACTACTGGGCGTACGCGACGCTGTTCTCCTCCACATGCCCGGTAGCGTTCGTCCACGGCGTCCTCGCCGGCGCCGTGACGGCATTCCGAAGCCAAGACGATCCCAGCGGGGTGTACGTGCAGGACGTCATGGTCCACCCGGACCATCGTCGCCAGGGAGTGGCCACCGCGCTGCTCGACTCCGTCGTCGTGCAGGCGCGCACGTGGGGTTGCACGCGGCTGTGGCTCACCTCGGAGCCGGGCAACCGGGCTGCGGACGCCTCCTGGCGGGCGCGGGGGTGGACGAACCTGCCTGGTGACCAGGAGGTCGACGGCGTGGAGGTCAACTCGAACTTCAAGGGGCCTGGCAAGGACCGCGCGGTCTACGAGCTGTTGATCTAGCGTTCGGCGAGCGCCGTGTCGCTCCAGCGTGTCGCAGCCGTCGTCGGTGTCGTCGGTGTCGTCCAGCAGGGCAGCGTGCACTGCGCCGCGGGTCACGATCCGCGCGTTCAGGTTCAGTTCGCCGTCGCGGGCCTGGGTGCTGGTTGTGCTCATCTGATCCTCCAGTTGTTCCGGGTTTCCAGTGGGGTGTTGCATCCGGCCCGTGACTGATCCCCGGACCGTCCCCGCCGCAGGTGCGGCGAAGTCCGTTACCCGACGCGTGAAACGGTCGTCGGCGACGGGAGATGTGTGGCGGCCGGGGTGGGCGCGAGTGCGCGCAGCACGGGCACGAGGCCCTGCTCGTCGATGGTCCCGGTGACGTGATCGGCGGCCTCGATGACCACGTCGCGGGCCTGACCCATGGCCACTGCTTGGGCGGCCCAGGCGAACATAGGGAGGTCGCTCAGCCCGTCCCCGACCCCGATCGTGAGCTCCCGCGCGATACCCAAGGTGTCGCGGACGTGTTCGAGTGCGGACGCCTTGGACACGCTGCCTGGGGTGACGTCGAGCCAGTCGCCGTCGGCGGGTGTCGCGGTCAGGCCGAGGCGGCGCAGGTCGCCGGCTAGGTCGAGGATCGCGGGAGCGCGCAGGATCATCCGCGGGGTGCGGTAGCGGGCGATCTGGTCGGCCGTCGCGATGCGCTGGGCGCCGTTCACCTCGCCAGCCCCGAACAGGCGGGTCACGTGGTAGCCCCACCCGACCTCTTCGACAGCGATCTGCACACCGAGGAGGCTCTTGCGGACGAGAGCGATCGCAGGGCCCGCGGCGAACGTGAACGTCTTGGTGACCTCATACCCATCGGGCAGGGCAGGGTCGAGGCGCACGGTGACGGCGCCGTTGGAGCAGACCACCGTGCCCGTGGTCAGGCCGAGCGCTCGCGTGATCGGCATCGCG
>NZ_JBEZZF010000135.1:0-5111 GCF_040639055.1 Promicromonospora sp. NPDC023987
GAATGAGTTCGGTCAGTCAACCGACCGAACTCATCCCATCGGACCGAAGTCATCTCCCGCGGAGCGCATCACCTCCCGTGGAGGGGGTCCGGCGCCAAGGAGGTCGTGTCGCCAGCAGACCCGCACGGCGGCGTCCCAGTGGTCCGAGCGCGACCACAACCCCTGTGGATCCGCCCTCGTGCACAGGTCCCGCGGTGTGGGGCACACGCACGCCGCTGGTCAGGCACCGTCGGTGCATGGTCCAGGTAGACATCCCCCACGTCGCACTCGCGCTCGAGCAGAGCCGCAACAAGCTGTCCGCCGGCGCTCGCGCCGGCGACGTTCTCCGCGTCCGCCGTGGCGCCTACTGCGCACCCGGTGATCTCCGGGTCGGCGGACGGTCCAGCGCCCCGCGCGAAGAGCGCTTGAAGGCCCTTGCCCGTGCTGCTGCTCTCCACGTCCAGCTCAGGGCCGAGCACGTGTTCAGCCACACGACGGCGGCGCTGCTCCACGGGTGCCTTGTCTGGACCACGCCGAAGAACACGCACCTCTACCAGCACTATCGCGCTTCGGGTCATGCGTCGGGCGACGTCTCGCGACACTCCTGGACCCTGACGCCCGAGGAGATCGACGTCGCGGCGGGGCTGCCGGTCACGTCCCTCGCCCGCACCGTCGTCGACTGCGCGCGCACGATGCACCCGCTGGAGGCGCTCGTCATCGCTGACTGCGCGCTGGCGCTCGGCGTCGATCGCTCGGTCCTGTTCGAGATCCTGGATGCCCAGGCCGGACACCGGGGCAAGCAGCGAGCGCGGCTGGTGATCGAGCTGGCCGAGGCGGGCGCCCAGTCGGCCTGGGAGACGTGGGTCCGCTACGAGCTTCTGCGGGCGGGCCTGCCTCGACCGACCACCCAGATGCCGGTCCGGACCGACGTCGGGACCTTTCACACCGACCTCGGGTACGAGCAGTGGGCGCTCGGCATCGAGTTCGACGGCCGGGTCAAGTATCGGCCCGACGGCGTTCGCCCCGGTCACGACCCTGCTCGGGAGTACATGAACGAGAAGCACCGTGCCGACGCCATCCGCAGGGCCGGTGTCACCCTCGAGCGGGCCAGCGCCTCTGACAAGAGCGACGTCGCGGCGATGATCGCCAGGTTCGCCCAGTACCTGCCCCCGCAGATCACTGCGGCGGCCGGAAGAGACCCGCGCCTCCCCCCAACCTGACCTGTCGCGCCAATGAGTTCGGTCGGATGGGATGAGATCGGTCAATCAACCGACCGATCTCATCGCATCCGACCGAACTCATTCAGGTGAGGTCCATGTTCAGCGGAGGGACGCCATCCAGGACTCGATGTCCTCCGGGCGGCGGGGGAGCGCCGCCGAGAGGTTCTCGTTGCCGTCCGCGGTGATCAGCACGTCGTCCTCGATGCGCACGCCGATGCCGCGGAACTCCTCGGGCACGGCCAGGTCGTCGGCCTTGAAGTAGAGACCGGGCTCGATGGTGAACACCATGCCCGGCTCCAGGACGCCGTCGAGGTACATCTCGCGACGGGCCTGGGCGCAGTCGTGGACGTCGAGGCCCAGGTGGTGCGAGGTGCCGTGCACCATCCAGCGGCGGTGCTGCTGACCGTCGTCCGCCAGGGCGTCGGCGGCGGTGATGCCGTCGGGCAGGAAGCCCCATTCCTCGAGGCGGGCCGCGATGACCTCCATGGCCGCCGCGTGGACGTCACGGAACTTGGCGCCGGGCCTGGAGACGGCGAACGCGGCGTCGGCCGCGTCGAGCACCGCCTGGTAGATCTTGCGCTGCACGTCGCTGTACTCGCCGTCGACAGGCAGGGAGCGCGTCACGTCGGCGGTGTAGAGCGAGTCGACCTCGACGCCGCCGTCGAGCAGGAGGACGTCGCCGGCGTGGATCTCGCCGTCGTTCCTGATCCAGTGCAGGGTCGTGGCGTGCTCGCCCGAGGCCGCGATGGTCTCGTAGCCGACCGCGTTGCCCTCGAGGCGTGCGTGCCCGTCGAAGGTGGTCTCCACGACGCGCTCGCCGCGGCGGTGCTCCTTCGCGGCGGGCAGCGCGCGGACGACGGCCTCGAAGCCCTCGATCGTGCGGGCCACGGCCTCGCGCATCTGCTCGATCTCGTACTCGTCCTTGACCAGGCGCAGCTCGGAGGTCGCCTCGACGAGCTTCTCGTCGGTCAGCGCGTCCTCGTCCTCGCCGGCCTCCAGGCGCAGCTCCTCGACGAGCGCCTCGACGGCGTCGTCAGCGCCGGTCACCACGAGGAGGTGCACGCCGCCGTCGCCCACGTCCTTGGCCAGGGCGTCGCCCAGCTCGTCGATGTGGCGGGCCTCGATGCCGGTGAGGGCCTCGACGTCGGCCAGTGACGGGCGGGCGCCGACCCAGAACTCGCCGTAGCGGGCGTCGGCGTAGAACTCCTCGTTGTCGCGCGGCGCGAGGGGGCGCACGTACAGCACGGCGTGGTGGCCGCTGGCGGCGCCGTCCGGACCGCGGTCGCCCGCGCCGTCCTCGACGGGGTGCAGCACCAGCACGGCGTCCGGCTCGCGGTCGGTGCCCAGGCCCGTGAGGTGTGCGAACGCCGAGTGCGGCCGGAACCGGTAGTCGGTGTCGTTGGAGCGGGTCTTGAGCGAGCCCGCCGGGATCACGAGGCGAACACCGGGCAGACGCTCGGAGAGCGCGGCGCGCCGCGCGACCGTGTACGGCGCGGCGACCGACGCCGTCAGGCCCAGCTCGGCGCGCGGGGCCCACTGCGACATCACGAAGTTCTTGAACGCGGTGGAGGCGGGGCGGTGCGAACGGTTGGAACCGCGGTCCGCGGTTCCCTGCTCGTCAGGCTGCGAAGTGGTGGTGGGCTCGCTCATGCGCCCAGTGTTTCACGCACGCCGGGTGAAGTCCGCAAGCGCTCTGGTGAGCACGCGGTTGAAGGTCGAGGGGGCCTCCATGTTGACGTCGTGGCCCGCCCCGGGGATGACCACGAGCGATCCGTCCCGGGCCGCTGCGAGGTGCCGCTGCTCCTCGATCCGCATGGCGTCGCGGGCGCCGTTGACGAACCAGAGGGGGACCTGAGCCGCGCGCACGTTGGCGATCGACGAGCGTCCGGCCAGGTGGGTGAGCGCGTCCGTGACGACGTCCCAGGCGGGACGGTACGTCTCGGCGGTCTGCTGCGGCGCGATCTCGACCTGTCGCAGGTCGGCGCCACCAGGCGCGCTGCGGACCGGGCGGAGCGACGGCACCGAGAGGCGCGCGCGGTGCTCCCTCGGGTGCACCACCCGGCCGGTCACGCGGCGCGTGAAGTAGGCGGCGTTCGCCACGCTCTTCGCGACGTCCCGGTACAGGCGGAGGGGCTTGCCCCTCGGGTCAGAGGTGCAGCCTGCCGCGAGCACGCCCACCAGGCGGTCGGTGGTGTCGGGACGGGCAGCCCAGGCGAGCGACGTGTAGCCGCCGAGGGAAAGCCCGACCAGTGCGACCGGTCCGGACGGGAGAGCGGCGACGGCTTCGTCCAGCGTCTCGAAGGCGCCGTCCATGCTGAACCGATCGTGACGGCGGTCGCCGTGTGCGGGCAGGTCCACGGCGACGGCCTCGTGGCCGGCGGCGCGCACGTGGGCGAGCTGGTTCTCCCAGATCGCGCCGGAGCTGCGCACACCGTGCACGAAGACGACGCTCGTGCTGGCGACCTGTGGGCTCTGGTTGCTGCTCTTCATCCCTTCGATGATGCATTATCGGCTTGGGCAGGCGGCGGACGGCGGCGGAACAGCCCGTGAACGTGCTGTGTGGGCTTGCTGTGGCCGCGGCAGGGCCGGGGGATCTCTACTCTGGTGGGGTGATCGACCTCCATACGCACTCCACCGCGTCAGACGGCACCGACTCGCCAGCGCGCCTGGTGGAGGTCGCGGCACTGGCCGGCGTCACCACGCTGGCCATCACCGACCACGACACGACGTCGGGCTGGCCGGAGGCCGCCGAGTCGGCCGGCCGGCACCGGATCGGCCTGGTGCGCGGCGCCGAGATCTCGGCGCTCGCGCGCACCCCCGGCTGGGGTACGGGCGTGCACCTGCTCGCGTACCTGCACGATCCGACGCATCCCGACCTGCTGGCCGAGACCGACCGCACGCGCGACGACCGGACGTCCAGGGCCCGGCGCATGGTGGACCTGCTCGGTGAGGACTACCCGATCACGTGGGAGGACCTGCTCGCCCAGACGAGGTCCGGGACCACGATCGGCCGCCCGCACATCGCGGACGCGCTGGTGGCGGCAGGGGTCGTACCCGACCGCGACGAGGCGTTCGCCACGATGCTCCGTCCCGGCACCCGGTACTACGTGGGCCACTACGCGCCCGACGCCGTCGCCGCCGTCCGGGCGATCCGCGCCGCCGGCGGCGTGCCGGTCTTCGCGCATCCTGGGGCCGACGCGCGGGGTCGGGTGGTGCCCGACTCGACCATCGAGGAGCTCGCCGCGGCCGGTCTCGCGGGTCTTGAGGTCGACCACCGCGACCACACCCCGGGCCGGCGCCGACGTCTGCGCGATGTCGCCGAGTCGCTGGACCTGCTGGTCACGGGGTCGAGCGACTTCCACGGCGAGGGCAAGAAGAACCGCCTCGGCGAGAACACGACCCAGCCAGAGGTGCTCGAGGCGATCGCCGCGCAGGGCGCGCTCGAAGTCCTGAGGTGACCCGGAGAGCTGCTCAGACGTCGATGGTCTCCAGGACCACTGTCACCGGCCGTTCCGGGGTCAGGTCCTCGGCCTGCCGCACCTTCTTCTTCATGGGCAGCACGTAGCCGCCGTCGCGGTCGCTGGGGAAGACGGAGGTGGTCCAGGTGGTGCTCCCGACCGTCACGCGCACCCGGATCGAGCCGAACCCGCGCGGGGGCAGCGGGAGGTCGGCCAGCTCGTCGGAGTGCTCGGGCGGCACGGTGACGAACCACCAGGAATCGGTACGTACCTGCCACTGCCACAGGGGAGCCGTGAACTCGATCTGCACGGTAGCAACCTAAGCGCTGATCCCTCTGCTGGGACCTGAGGCACACCGCCCCCGATGAGTTCGGTCGGATGGGATGAGATCGGGCCGACGACGGACGCGGGGAACAGCTTGACGACGTCAAGCCCCAGGTCGAGCGCCGCCATG
>NZ_JBEZZF010000136.1:0-5039 GCF_040639055.1 Promicromonospora sp. NPDC023987
CCAGACCCTCGACTGGGCCAACCCAGCCGAAGCCCTCAACCGCCTACTGTTGACCCAACAAGCAACCGGTGCAACGACCACGTGAGACCACCTAGAACTCTGGCGAGGTAGAACCCTGGCGAGGTAGAACTACAGCTTCGCGCTGCGGTTCTACCTCGCCGGAGTTCTACTTCGCCGGGGTTCTACTTCGTCGCTGCGGAGGCGCGGCAGTCCGCGCAGGTGCCCCAGAGCTCGATCGTGTGCTCGATGTCGTCGAAGCCCTGTGCGGCGGCGACCTTCGAGGCCCACGCCTCGACCGTGGGGCCGTCGATCTCGACCGTCCGGCCGCAGTGCCGGCACACCAGGTGGTGGTGGTGCTCGCGGCGCGCGCAGCGGCGGTACAGGCTCTCGCCGTCCTCGGCGCGCAGGACGTCGACCTCGCTCGCCTCCGCGAGCGCCTGCAGCGCCCGGTAGACGGTCGCGAGGCCCACGGACTCTCCGCGGGCGCGCAGGGTCTCGTGCAGCTGCTGCGCCGAGCGGAAGTCCGCGAGCTCGTCGAGCGCCTCGACGACAGCTGTCCGCTGGCGGGTCATACGTGCGGCCATCAGCGGCACTCCTTCGCAGCGGCCGCCGCACGTTCCGTTGCGGCGGCCGGCAGGTCGACGTCGTCGGGCAGATCAGGATGCGGGTCGTGCGCGGGACGCCGCCGGATCAGGAGCGGCGCCACCAAGGAGACGACCGCGTACACCCCGATGGCGAGGACCACGATAGTCGCGCCGGGCGAGACGTTGTACCAGTAGGTGATGCTCAGGCCGGTCACGCACACCACGACGCCGACGACGCACGCCGTGAGCATGGTGCGCCCGAAGGCGTGCGTGACCTGTTGCGCCACGGCGACCGGCACGATCATGAGCGCGCTGACCAGCAGCAGGCCGACGACGCGCATGGCGACCGTGACGGTGAGGGCCGACACGACGGCGACGATGATGTTCAGCGCCCAGACGGGCAGGCCCGACGCGATGGCGAACTCCTCGTCGTGGCTCACCGAGAACAGCGCGTGCCGCAGACCCACACCGACGGCCAGCACCACGAGGGAGAGCACGACGGTGAGCCAGAGGTCGCCGTCGGACACCGTGGAGATGGAGCCGAACAGGTACTGCATGAGGTTCCCGGAAGAACCGCCTGCGATCCCGATGAGGAGGACACCACCGGCGATGCCGCCGTAGAACATGATCGCGAGCGCGAGGTCGCCCGAGGTACGCCCGCGGCGTCGGACCACCTCGATGAGGACTGCGCCCACCACCGCGGCGACGACGGCGCCAGGGATGGCGAGGGCGTCGTTGGGCGTGAGCCCCATGCCCGCGCCGACGAGCCAGCCGAGGGCGACGCCGGTCAGTGCGACGTGCCCGATGCCGTCGCCGAGCAGGGACAGCTTGCGCTGCACCAGGTACGTGCCGACGACGGGCGCGGTCACGCCTACGAGGAGCGCGGCGATGAGGGCGCGCTGCATGAACGGGTCGGTCAGCATGAGCATGATCATGGGCGCACCTCCAGATCGAGTGCCCGGGTCTCGGCGACGTCCGGCGCCATCCGACCGCCGTTGTCGTCGGCGTGCGGGTGCTGGTGGTGATGCCCCACCCGGTCGTGGTCCTGGCGGGCCCGCGGCGGGGCGCCGTCGTGCACGACCTTGCCGTGCCGCAGGACGACGGCGCGCGAGACGAGCGGCTCGAGCTCGCCGAGCTCGTGGAGCACGACGAGCACGGTGAGGCCGCCGCCGACCAGCCGCTCCATGGTGGCGGCGAACGCCTCCTGGCTGGCGACGTCCACACCGGCGACGGGCTCGTCCAGCACGAGGAGGTCGGGCTCGCGGACCAGGGCGCGCGCGATGAGGATGCGCTGCTGCTGCCCGCCCGACAGGAGGTGCACCGGGTCGCGCACGCGGTCTGCGAGGCCTACCTGCTCGAGCGCCCTCTCCACCTGGTCGCGCCAGCCGCGCGGCAGCCGCAGGCGGCGGCCGTGCAGCAGGCCGGACGCGACGACCTCCTGCGCGGTGGACGGGATGCCGCCTCCGGCGCCCGCGCGCTGGGGGACGTAGCCGACGCGGCTCCAGTCGACGCCGGCGCCCCGCCGGCCGGCCCCGAGCGGCTCGCCGAGCAGCCGGACGGTGCCCTCGGACGGCGCCTTGATGCCGACCAGCGCCCGGACGAGGGTGGACTTGCCCGAGCCGTTCGCACCCAGGAGCGCGACGACCTCACCCTGCCGCACGGTCAGGTCGACACCGCGCAGGATGTGGCTGGCGCCCGCACGAAAGTGCAGGCCGCTGGCCTCGATGACGGGTTCGCTCGGCTCGGTCACCTGCCTAGTGTCCGTCATTCGCAGACCAGCCCCTCCTCCAGCGCGGCCAGGTTGGCCCGCATCACGGAGACGTAGTCGTCGCCGGCGGCCGTGGCGTCCTCGGACAGGCCCTCCAGCGGGTCGAGCACAGCGGTCTTGACGCCCAGATCCGAGGCGAGCGTCTCGGTGACCTTGGGGCTCACGAGGGTCTCCGAGTACAGGGTCTCGATGCCGCGCGCCTCCACCAGGTCGCCGATCTCGCGCAGTCGCGCCGGGGAGGGCTCGACCTCGGGGTCGAGCTCGGAGATACCCACCTGCTCCAGCGCGTAGCGGTCGGCGAGGTAGCCGAAGGCGGCATGGCTCGTCACGAGCGTGGCGCCCTGACAGGCGGCGAGCCCGTCGGCGAACTCCTGGTCCAGCTCGTCGAGCTGCTGCCCCAGGCGCAGGGCGCCGGCGGCGTACTCTTCCGCGTGCTCAGGGTCCACCTCGGCCAGCTCGTCCGCCACGGCCTGCCCGACGACGGCGAGCCGGCTCGGGTCCAGCCAGAAGTGGGGGTCGGTCGCGCCGTGGTCGTGGGCGTCGCCCGCTTCGTCGGCGTGCTCCGCGTGCTCCTCCTCGGTCTCCCCCGCGTGCTCCTCCTCCGCGTGCTCCACGAGCCCGGCGGGACCAGCGGCGTCGATCACGTGCTCGGGCGCGCGAGCCTCGACGCCCTCGTCGACGGCGTTCTGGAAGCCGGACAGGTAGACGACCAGGTCCGCGGTGCCGATCTCGCGGACCTGTGCCGGCGAGAGCTCGAGGTCGTGCGGCTCAGCGGCCGGGGGCGTGAGATTGTCGACGGTGACCAGGTCGCCGCCGATCTGCTGCGCCACGTACTGGAGCGGGTAGAACGACGCGAGCACCGTGACGCCGTCCGACTCGTCTGCGGTGCCGGACCCCGGCGTGGAGCAGCCCGCGAGGGTCACCGTGGCGGCGAGAGCGAGGCTGGTCAGGGTGGCGCCGGTGGCGCGAGACGAGGTCATGAGAACGATTCTCACGCTTGTTGAGAACGGTTGTCAAAGGCCGGGGCGGAGAGGTCGGTCACGCGAGTCTCGACAGGCTCGACCGACGAGAGCGAACGGTAGGCTTGGCAGACATTGTTTCCCGTCTGTTCCCCTGGAGAGAGCCCTCGTGTCCGACAAGTCAGTGCGCTCTGCGCAGACCGCCAAGCTCGACGCCGTCGTCTCGCTCGCCAAGCGACGAGGTTTCGTCTTCCCGTCGGGTGAGATCTACGGCGGAACGCGTTCGGCGTGGGACTACGGCCCCCTCGGCGTGGAGCTCAAGGAGAACATCAAGCGGCAGTGGTGGCGCTCGACGGTCACGAGCCGGGACGACATCGTCGGCCTCGACTCGTCCGTCATCCTGCCCCGGCAGGTGTGGGTCGCCTCCGGCCACGTCGGTGTGTTCACCGACCCGCTCACGGAGTGCCTCTCGTGCCACAAGCGGTACCGCGTGGACCAGATGCAGGAGGCGCACGCGGAGAAGAAGGGCATCGACGACCCGGACTCCGTGCCGCTGACCGACCTGGTGTGCGTCAACTGCGGTACGCGCGGCGAGTGGACCGAGCCGCGCGACTTCAACATGATGCTCAAGACGTACCTCGGCCCCGTCGAGGACGAGTCGGGCCTCAACTACCTGCGTCCCGAGACCGCGCAGGGCATCTTCGTGAACTTCGCCAACGTCGCGGCGACGGCCCGCAAGAAGCCGCCGTTCGGCATCGGCCAGATCGGCAAGTCGTTCCGCAACGAGATCACGCCCGGCAACTTCATCTTCCGGACGCGCGAGTTCGAGCAGATGGAGATGGAGTTCTTCGTCAAGCCCGGCGAGGACGAGGAGTGGCACCAGTACTGGATCGACCACCGCACCGCCTGGTACACGGACCTCGGCATCTCGGCGGATAACCTGCGCCACTTCGAGCACCCCAAGGACAAGCTGTCGCACTACTCGACCCGCACCGTGGACATCGAGTACCGCTTCGGCTTCCAGGGCAGCGAGTGGGGCGAGCTCGAGGGCATCGCGAACCGTACGGACTTCGACCTGAAGACCCACACGGAGAGCTCGGGCAAGGACCTGTCGTACCGCGACCCGGTGACCAACGAGAAGTACTTCCCGTACGTCATCGAGCCGGCCGCCGGCCTGACCCGGTCCCTCATGGCGTTCCTCGTCGAGGCGTACGCCGAGGATGAGGCCCCCAACACCAAGGGCGGCGTGGACAAGCGCACGGTGCTGCGCCTCGACCCGCGGCTGGCCCCGGTCAAGGCGGCGGTGCTGCCGCTGTCCAAGACGGCGGACCTGCTCCCTGCGTCGGAGGCCCTTGCCGCCGAGCTGCGCAAGTACTGGAACGTCGACTACGACGTGACGCAGGCGATCGGCAAGCGCTACCGCCGACAGGACGAGATCGGTACGCCGTTCTGCATCACCGTCGACTTCGACACGCTCGACGACCAGGCAGTCACCATCCGGCACCGCGACTCCATGCAGCAGGAGCGCGTGGCACTGGACAAGGTGGTCAGCTACCTGGCGGGCCACCTCGTCGGGGCCTGAGCGCACCACCGCCTGGATGAGTTCGGTCTGTTGGGATGAGATCGGTCAATCAACCGACCGATCTCATCCACCGACCTGGCCGCGGTGTGGGCGCTGCTGCCGGACGGCGCCGCGGAGACCTTCCATGCCGCGTACCGGCCCGGCGT
>NZ_JBEZZF010000137.1:0-4877 GCF_040639055.1 Promicromonospora sp. NPDC023987
GGCCGCACCTCCCGTACGGAAGGTGCGGCCCCGACGTCGTGCGGGCGCTGCTGGTGGTCAGGCCTTGTCGTCGGCCTTCTTCGTGGTCTTGGGCTCGGCAGGCGAACCCGGGCCCGAGACGGTCGAGGCCGGCTCCGTGGACTCGGCCTCGTCGTTCTCGGTCTCGCTCGACGCGACGGGGGTCGACGCGACGGGGGTCGACGCGACGGCGACGGGTGCCTTCTCGTCGTCGTCCTCGTCCTCGTCGTCGTTCTCGTCGTCCTCGTCGAGGTCCTCGAGCTCCTCGGCCTCGCCAGAGGCGAACGCGCGGTAGAAGAGGGCGGCGAGGGCGGCACCGACGAGCGGCGCGAGCCAGAACAGCCAGAGCTGGCGGCCCGAGCCGTCGCTGCCCCAGTCGTTGGCGAAGATCGCGGCCGCGGTCGAGCGGGCCGGGTTCATGCCGGCGTTGGTGATGAACCACGACACCAGGGTCAGGGCGGCGATGGCGCTACCGACGGCGACGGGGGCGTAGCCGAAGGTGCGGCGCGGGTCGTTGGCGCCGAGGTAGACGCCCACCAGCACGGCGGAGATGATGACCTCGACGAGCAGTGCGGGCAGCCAGTCGAACTGCGCGCCACCCTGCGTCTGCAGGTAGAGCGGCGAGTGCGTCGAGAAGCCGTTCACCGCCGAGTCGAAGACGTCGGAGGTGCTCTGCTTGCCGAGCAGCTCGACGAGCGGCTGGGGGAGCGTCGCGAAGAGCACGGCACCCGCCAGGACGGCGCCGACGAGCTGCGCGCCCCAGTAGCTGAGCATGCTGCCGACCGAGATGCGTCCGCCGAGCCAGACGCCCAGCGAGATAGCCGGGTTGAAGTGCGCGCCGGACACCCGACCGACGGCTGCGGCACCCGCGATGTAGGCAAAGGCGCCACCGAGTGCGATGCCGAGCCCACCGACGGTGTTCAGCGGGCTGTAGACGAGCACACCCACGATCACGAGCGTCAGCAGGAACGTGCCGAAGGTCTCGGCGAGCAGGCGGGAGAGCAGGCTCGAAGACCGCTCTTCGACCTCGGAGACGCCGCGGGTCGCGGCGAGGTCCTGGGACATGAAGTCAGATCCTTTCAGTGGCGCACCATTCGGTGCGCGTCATGGCGGCATGCGTGCGATGTCGCGCACATCCTGCCATTACCTGGCTGAGCAAAACCTGGATGGACGCAGGTATTTTCTTCACCGTACTCCCGCCGCGCTCGACCGCATTCTCTGCGCCGGGTCGGCGGCAGTCGTGGAGCGAGGTCGGCCGATGTCGCGTGGGGGCTGGGCGAGGTGGGTCGGTCGATGCAAGAGTGGTGCCATGACTGAACCCGTGAACGTCACCGTCACCGGAGCCGCTGGCCAGATCGGGTACGCGCTGCTCTTCCGCATAGCCGCGGGCGAGATGCTCGGCGCGGACACGCCAGTACGGCTCCGCCTCCTCGAGATCCCGCAGGCCCTCGCCGCCGCCGAAGGCACCGCGATGGAGCTCGACGACTGCGCCTTTCCCACTCTGGCCGGCGTCGAGATCTTCGACGACCCGGTCAAGGCCTTCGACGGCGTCAATGTGGCGCTCCTCGTCGGTGCCCGCCCGCGCGGCGCCGGCATGGAGCGCGCCGACCTCCTGGAGGCCAACGGCGGCATCTTCGGCCCGCAGGGCCGCGCCATCAACGACGGCGCCGCCGCCGACGTCCGGGTGCTCGTGGTCGGCAACCCTGCCAACACCAACGCGCTCATCGCGGCGTCGAACGCGCCGGACGTGCCGGCCACCCGGTTCACCGCGATGACCCGCCTGGACCACAACCGTGCGCTCTCGCAGGTCGCTGCCAAGTCGGGGACCGCCGTCGCGGACATCAAGAAGCTCACGATCTGGGGCAACCACTCCGCCTCGCAGTACCCCGACCTGTTCCACGCCGAGGTCGGTGGCCGTCCCGGTGCCGAGATCGCGGCGGACAAGGCCTGGCTCACCGACGACTTCATCCCGACCGTGGCCAAGCGCGGGGCGGCGATCATCAAGGCGCGCGGGGCCTCCTCGGCGGCATCGGCCGCGAGCGCGGCGATCGCGCACGTGCGCGACTGGACGCTCGGTACGCCCGAGGGCGACTGGACGTCGGCCGGGCTGTGGTCGTCGGGCGAGTACGGCGTCCCGGAGGGGCTCGTCTCCTCCTTCCCCGTGACGTCGGACGGCAGCGGCGAGTGGAAGATCGTCGAGGGCCTGGAGATCGACGAGTTCTCCCGCGGCCGGATCGACGCGAGCGTCGCCGAGCTGTCGGAGGAGCGCGACGCCGTCCGCACCCTTGGTCTGATCTGACCCGAACCCGAGGTACTCGTTGGTCGAGCCCGGCGGCCGAGCCCGTTGGTCGAGCCCGGCGGCCGAGCCCGTTGGTCGAGCTTGTCGAGACCCCTCTCGTCGGGGCCCAGAGGTAGGTCTCGACAAGCTCGACCAGCGCGAGCTCCGACGCCGAGGGGACCGTCCGGCGTGAGGTGCGTCTCGCGATTCTGGAGGGTGCGGCACCCTCAGGTATCTTGATATCGAGAGATCGGCACATTTCCAACACCCGGGGAGTCAGCCACACCCATGTCCAAGATCATCTATACCCACACGGACGAGGCCCCGCTTCTTGCGACCTACTCGTTCCTGCCGATCGTCTCGGCGTACGCCGCCAAGGCCGGTGTGGACGTCGAGACCCGCGACATCTCGCTCGCCGGCCGCATCATCGCCCAGTTCCCGGAGCGTCTCACCGAGGAGCAGCGGCAGCCCGACGCGCTCGCCGAGCTGGGCGAGCTGGCGCACGACCCGTCCGCCAACATCATCAAGCTGCCCAACATCTCGGCGTCGCTGCCGCAGCTGAAGGCCGCCATCGCGGAGCTGCGGAGCCTCGGCTATGACCTCCCGGACTTCCCGGAGAACGCCCGGACCGACGCCGAGAAGGACGCGCGCGAGCGGTACAGCCGGGTCATGGGTTCCGCCGTGAACCCGGTGCTGCGCCAGGGCAACTCCGACCGCCGGGCACCGGCGTCGGTCAAGAACTACGCGAAGGCGCACCCGCACCGCATGGGCGCGTGGTCGCCGGAGTCGAAGACGGCGGTCGCGACGATGGGCCACGACGACTTCTTCTCCAACGAGAAGTCCGTGGTCATGGCGGCCGACGACACGCTGCGCATCGAGCACGTCGCCGCTGACGGCACCGTCACCGTGCTCAAGGAGTCGCTGCCCGTCCTCGCCGGCGAGGTGGTGGACGGTACGTTCCTCGACGGCGCTGCTCTGGACGCGTTCCTCGTGGAGTCGATCGAGCGGGCCAAGGCCGAGGGCGTGCTGTTCTCCGTGCACCTCAAGGCCACGATGATGAAGGTCTCCGACCCGATCATCTTCGGCCACGTCGTGCGGGCCTTCTTCAAGCCCGTCTTCGAGAAGTACGGCCAGGACCTGGCGGCGGCCGGGCTGTCCGCGAACGACGGTCTCGGCGGCATCTTCGCCGGGCTCGAGTCCCTGCCGAACGGCACCGAGATCCGCGCCGCGTTCGACGCCGCGCTGGCCGACGGCCCGAAGATGGCCATGGTGAACTCCGACAAGGGCATCACCAACCTGCACGTGCCGTCCGACGTCATCGTCGACGCGTCGATGCCCGCCATGATCCGCATCGGCGGCCACATGTGGGGACCGGAGGGCGAAGAGGACGACACCCTCGCGGTGATCCCGGACTCGTCCTATGCCGGGATCTACCAGACCGTCATCGACGACTGCCGTACCAACGGCGCCCTCGACCCGGCCACGATGGGCTCCGTCCCGAACGTGGGCCTCATGGCGCAGGCCGCCGAGGAGTACGGCTCGCACGACAAGACGTTCGAGATCTCGGTCGACGGCACCGTGCGGATCCTGAACGGCGCCGGCGACGTCGTCATGGAGCACGCGGTCCGGGCCGGCGACATCTGGCGCGCCTGCCAGACCAAGGACGCCCCCATCCGCGACTGGATCAAGCTGGCCGTCACCCGCGCCCGGGCCTCCGCCACCCCCGCGGTGTTCTGGCTGAACTCGCGCCGCGAGCACGACGCCAACCTGATCAAGAAGATCGAGCAGTACCTGCCGGAGCACGACACCGAGGGCCTCGAGATCCTCATCATGGACCCGGCGGAGGCGACCGCGTACTCGCTGGCCCGCATCCGTCAGGGGCTGGACACCATCTCGGTGACCGGCAACGTGCTGCGCGACTACAACACCGACCTGTTCCCGATCCTCGAGGTCGGCACGTCGGCCAAGATGCTGTCGATCGTGCCGCTGATGAACGGCGGCGGCCTGTTCGAGACGGGCGCCGGCGGCTCCGCGCCGAAGCACGTGCAGCAGCTCGTCGAGGAGGACTACCTCCGCTGGGACTCGCTCGGTGAGTTCTTCGCGCTGGCCGCGTCCTTCGAGCACCTCGCGACCAGCGAGGGCAACGCGCGCGCCCAGGTCCTCGCCGACACGCTCGACCGGGCCACCGGGACGTTCCTCGCCGAGGACCGGTCGCCGGGCCGCAAGCTCGGCACGATCGACAACCGCGGCTCGCACTTCTACCTCGCCCTGTACTGGGCCCGCGAGCTGGCCACGCAGTCCGACGACGCGGAGCTGGCCGCCACCTTCAAGCCGCTCGCCGAGGCGCTGACCACGGGTGAGCAGGCGATCATGGACGAGCTGCTCGCGGTCCAGGGCAAGCCCGCCGAGATCGGCGGGTACTACCGTCCGGACGACGCGAAGGCGGCCGCGGTGATGCGCCCGAGCACGACGTTCAACGAGGCGCTCGCGTCCCTCTGACCCTGCCGCACCCGTTGGGGGGGGGGGGGGTGGGGCGGGCCCCGGGGGGCGACCAAGCCCCAAAAGGCGGGGGGGGGGGGTG
>NZ_JBEZZF010000138.1:0-4673 GCF_040639055.1 Promicromonospora sp. NPDC023987
CCGCCCGGCCGCCCCCCGCGCCCCCCCCCCGGGGCGGGGGGGCGGGGGTGGGGCTTAAACTCGGAGGGGGGGCGCCCCCCCGGGTGACCCCCCCACCTGACCTTTTACCGACCTTCCGAGCCCTCGTCAGGGGGCTGTGGTCGCGTGGGCGTTCCGCGTCCGGGTGGTGTACATGGCGTCGATGACGCCCGCGAAGTCCGCGAGCACCTTCGAGCGCTTCACCTTGATCGACGGCGTGAGGTAGCCGTTCGCCTCGGTGAAGTCGATGTCCAGCACGACGATCTTCCGGATCGACTCGGCCTTCGAGACCGCCTCGTTCGCGTGGTCGACCGCCTTGTCGAGCTCTGCCAGGACCCGCTTGTGCACGCGGGCCTGGTCCACCGACAGCTTGGGCAGGCCGTTCGCCGCGCACCAGCCGGGCAGCATCTCGGCGTCGAGGGTCACGATGGCGCCGATGAATGGGCGCTGGTCCCCGACGGCGACGACCTGGCTCACGATCGGGTGGGCGCGCAGGCGGTCCTCGAGCACCGCCGGGGCGACGTTCTTGCCGCCGGCGGTCACGATGATCTCCTTCTTGCGGCCTGTGATGTGCAGGTGCCCGTGCTCGTCGACGCGGCCGAGGTCACCGGTACGGAACCAGCCGTTGGCGAACGCCTCGGCGGTCAGCTCCGGCTGGTTGCGGTAGCCCCGGAAGATGTGCGGGCCGCGCAGCAGCACCTCGCCGTCGTCGGCGATATGGACGTCCGTGCCGAAGAACGCCGGACCGACGGAGCCGATCACGATCTTGCCGGGCAGATTGACCGTCGTCGGAGCGGTGGTCTCCGTGAGGCCGTAGCCCTCCAGGATGGTGACGCACGCGCCCCGGAAGAAGTGGCCGAGCCGCTCGCCGAGCGGCGCGCCGCCGGAGACCGCCCACTGCAGCTGGCCGCCCATGGTGGCCTTGAGCTTGCTGAAGACGAGCTTGTCGGCGATCGCGTGCTGCGCCTTGAGCGCCCGCCCCGGGCCCGCCGGCACGTCCATGGCCCGCGAGTAGTCCTCCGCGACCCGGGCGGACCACCTGAAGATCTTGGCCTTGATGCTCGATGACGCCTTCTGCTCCGCGCTGTTGTAGACCTTCTCGAACACGCGCGGCACGGCCAGGAGGTACGTCGGCCGGAACGAGCCGAGGTCGCCGACGAGGTTCTTGATATCGGGGGCGTGCCCCAGCACCGCGCTGCCCGCGATGGTCGCGACCTCGACGAAGCGCGCGAACACGTGCGCGAGCGGCAGGAACAGGAGCGTGCGGGCGTCCTCGGCCTGCAGCAGCTCCGGGATGCCGACGGCGGCGTTCATCGTCAGGTGCGCGAAGTTGCCGTGCGTGAGCTCGACGCCCTTGGGCCGCCCCGTGGAGCCGGAGGTGTAGATGATCGTCGCCAGGTCGTCGCGGCGGACGGCGTCACGACGCTCGGCGACGATGCCGGCGGAGAGGTTGGTGCCCGCCTTGCGCAGGTCGAGGACGGCCGCGTCGTCGATGAGGAGGATGTCCTCGAGCCGGGGCAGGCTCGGGCGCACGCTGGTGACGGTGTCGGCGTGCGCGCGGGACTCGACGACGACGAGGCGCACGTCGGCGTCGGACAGGATCCACTGGACCTGCTCGGCCGACGAGGTCTCGTAGACCGGCACGGCCACGGCTCCGGCGGCCCAGATGGCGAAGTCGAGCAGCGTCCACTCGTAGCGGGTGCGCGACATGATGGCGACGCGGTCGCCGGCCTCGATGCCGCGGGCCACGAGACCGCGCGCGACAGCGAGGACCTCGTCCTCGAACTGACGCGCCGACACCGCGGTCCACGCGCTGTCGGGGGTGCCACGCCGCTCGATGAGTGCCTCGTCCCCGGAGCGGGCCACGCGGTCCGCGAGGATCGTGTTGATGCTGGTGCTCTCCGGCACCTCCACCAAG
This sequence comes from Promicromonospora sp. NPDC023987, assembly GCF_040639055.1. Lineage (NCBI taxonomy): Bacteria > Bacillati > Actinomycetota > Actinomycetes > Micrococcales > Promicromonosporaceae > Promicromonospora > Promicromonospora sp. NPDC023987. The sequence continues at coordinate 1,937 of NZ_JBEZZF010000138.1, forward strand.
GCCGGCGACGTGGCGAGTGTCATCTTCTGCTCTCCGTTGAAGTCTTGAAGAGGTGAAGCCAGAGTTCTGGGCCTTCACCAAGTTGCGTGCCTGCTCGGGAGACTGTAGCCGATCCACGTTGCGGGTCGGAACAGTCCTGGCCGTCGGTCTTCGCCGTGCGCACCCGAGGCCGGTTAACCTTTTCCTGTGTCTGACAACGAACCGACCAGCGCTCCGGTGCCGTCCGAGATCATCCGGCTCCGTGGGAGCATCGACAACATCGACGCGGCACTCGTGCACCTGCTCGCCGAGCGGTTCAAGATGACGCGGCGGGTCGGGGAGCTCAAGGCGGTCGGGGGCCTTCCGCCCGCGGACCCGTCGCGCGACCAGCAGCAGATCGCCCGGCTCACGGCCATCGCCGAGGAGTCCGGTCTCGACCCGGAGTTCGCCGTGCAGTTCCGCCAGTTCATCGTGAGCGAAGTGATTCGGCACCACGAGCTGATCGCCGCGCTGCACAAGGGCGACAACCTCCCTGAGGTGGATACATACGCTTGAAGGTGACCACCACTTGACGCGGCTTTACCTTGCTTGGGTCAGAGGTCGACTCCAGGTGGCGCGTATTTGGTGTGGAGGTCACAGGTAATTCCGGCGTGGGGGTGGCGCGCGCCCGCGATCCGTCGTTTCCTGGAGGGAACGCCGGGGCGAGGTCGTGCGGTAGGGCATCCCTTCGACCTCGGCGGGAGACGCGGAGGTTCGAATGAAGATCGACTGGCTCAAACCCCTCCTCGGCCATCAGGGCCCTTTTGCGACCCTGCACCTGGACGCGACGCCGTCCGAGCAGGCCGCCGAACGTGACGTCGAGAGCCGCTGGAACGCGGCGCGCAAGGACCTGGCGCAGCAAGGTGCGCCGGCCGGCGTGCTGGACGCCATCGAAGAGGTGGTGCGGCGGCCCACCCGGGCCCCTGGGCCGCACGGACGGGTCGTCATCGCGGACGGCACGGGCGTGCTGGTCGACCGCGTGGTGAACAACCCGCCGACCACCTCGACGGGCTCGTGGGCGCAGGTGCCCGCGCTGTTGCAGGCGGCGCTCGCCGCCGACGAGTCAGTGGAACTGCTCAAGGTGGCCGTCGACCGGCAGGGTGCCGACTTCCTCCGTGCGGGGCAGGGCGGCAAGGTGCACAGCACGTTCCAGGCACCGCACGACGAGATCGAGAAGTCCGGGTCCAACGAGGTCAAGCGCGCGCGCATCGAGTCCCGCGCCGAGGACTCGTGGGAGCGCAACGCGGCCGCCGTCGCCGCCGAGATCGACCGTCAGGTGGCCGAGACGCGGCCCGAGCTGGTCCTGCTCACGGGAGACAAGCGCGCCGTGCCGCTCGCTCGTGCGGCGCTGACCTCGCCGACGGCCGAGAGGGTGGTCGAGGTCTCGGGCGGCGGGCGCAGCGGCGGAGGCGTGCACGAGGGCGCGTTCGCCGAACGGGTCGCCGAGGCACTCGACTCGTACCGCGAGCGGCGTCGCGAGCGCGTCCTGGCGGAGCTCCGGCAGGAGCTCGGACGTGAGTCGAACGCCGTGACCTCGGTGGACGATGTCGTCGCGGTGCTCGCCCGCGGGCAGGTCAAGGAGCTGGTCCTGGCCGAGGAGTACGGAACCGGCAACTCGCCCATGAACGGCCGCAAGCTCTGGATCGGGCCGGATCCGATGCACATCGCGGGGTCCCGGTCGGACCTCGAGGCCGTGGGTGTGACGGAGCAGCTGGAGGAGCTCCCGGCGTCGGTGGCGCTCGTGCGAGCGGCGGTGGGGCAGGACGCCGGCCTGACGTTCGCGCCCGAGGGCTCCGTCGAGCTCATGGACGGCGTCGCCGCGACGCTGCGCTGGCATGACGACGGCACGCCGACCGAAGCCCTCGCGAGCATGTCGGGGGACGAACGGCGGCTGCACTGACCGGTCCCGTTCGCGCACGTGAAGGCCGGGTGAACTCTGGGCTGCTGAACGACCCTAAAGTCCCTCAGAACGGGCGCTAACTGGTCTGGAATTTCCGGTTTTCCGCGTATGGGAAAATGTTGCATGAGAATGTGTCCGTTTTGCCCATACACACGGAAACGCATTATCGGTACGGTCACGGGCCATGGGGATGATTCATTGTGAGTACGCGCGGCTTGCCGCCGACGACTTCGACAAGGCACGGACCGATCCGACCTGGGCGCTGGAGCACATCGACGAGCTCGCCGGTGAATGGGTGCAGATGGATCTTCCGGCAAAGGAGGCAAAGTACTTCAGCATCGGGACCGTCTGGGGTCCGCTGCACACAGTGCTGCGGGTACACGGTGAGATGCCGGTCGACCCGGTGCAGGGCGGAGCCGAGCTAGGCCCAGCCGACGGGATCACACCGGTGCGCTACCTGGGCCCGGAGGACGTGGAGAAGGCCGCGGCGTTCCTCGTCGGCACCTCGTTCGACACCCTGGCGCCGCTCGCGGACGCCGCCCACGTCTGCGACGAGGAGGTCTGCCCGGACCCGGGCGAGCACGCCGTCGAGACCGATGCCGAGCGTCTGGCCCAGGCGTACGGGGAGCTTGCCGCGTTCTACGGCGCGGCCGCCGAGGCGGGCGACGCCGTGGTACTGATGCTCAACTGACGTGCCCGCTCCGACCAAGGGGTTGAGCCTGCATTCTCGTACCTGAGCATGCTCAACCCCTTGGTGGAAGCGGACCTCTGGCAGCGCGGCGAGACAGAACAGGGGCGGTGGTGCTGATCAGCACCACC
>NZ_JBEZZF010000139.1:0-4577 GCF_040639055.1 Promicromonospora sp. NPDC023987
CGGGTGGCCGGCGGGGCCGCCGCGTGGTTGCCCGCGTCGGTGAGCTCCGTGTCCTGCGTGAAGCTGTCGAGACCGGTCTCGACAAGCTCGACCAACGGGTGTTCTGCTCGACCAGCGGGTGTTCTGCTCGACCAGCGGGTGTTCTGCTCGACCAGCGGGTGTTCTACAGAGCCGGCGGGCCCTGGCGGACCTTCTCCAGGAGCATCTCCGGCGTGACCGTCGCCGGGTCCCACCACGAGTCGATCCACCACGTCGCCCCGGCGTCGGCCATGGCGCGTGCCTGGTCAGCGGCCTCGGCGGGGTCGGACGAGAGCTTGCCCTGCGCGACGACGTCGAACGCGCCGCCGGACGCCCGCTCCACGTTGTCGCGGTGCGTCGCGAGCCACTGCGTCAGCCCGGCGATCGCGTCCGGGAGCGGCTCGTCCGCGGTGCCGCGCTGCTGCGGCACGACGCCGTCCCAGCGCAGCGCGCGCCGGAGGTTCTTCGCGGGCGGGTTCTCGGCGTCCCACACCCCGACGGGCCACACCGGGATGTGCCCGTTCACGGGCGGGGTCGGGAACTGGAGCTCACCGGTGCTCAGATGCGTGCCCTGGAACTCGAACGGCTCACCCTTCCAGGACTCGGCGAGGAAGGTCAGGACGTCGTCCAGGAGCTCAGCCCGTTCGCGCAGACCGGTGGCCTGGCCGGGAACCGACGTGAACGCCTGGTCGAGCGTCACGCCCACGCCGACGGGTAGCACGAGGCGCCCGCCGGACAGATGATCGATGGTGAGTGCCCGCTGCGCGAACTCCCACGGCCGGTGCCGCGGTACCGCGAACACCATGGCGCCCAGCGTGATCCGTTCGGTGACGGCGGCGACCGCGGCGAGCAGACCGAACGGGTCCCAGGTCGCCGAGGGCCAGTCGCCCATGCTGATCGCGTCCCACGTGAAGAACCCGTCCCAGCCGTGCTCCTCGCACTCGCGTGCGAGCTCGATCTGCTGTGCGGGTGTGCCAAAACTGCCGATGAACCCGAACTTCATCGTTCCCCTCCCGTTGCCGTCCGGTCGGTCGGTGCGCGTCCGTCCACCGACCGTCGTCACGCTACGCCTGGGCACTGACACTGCCTCAGATGTGGGTGGGGCGCTCGAAGAACGTCTCCAGGACCACTATCGCGTCGGTGCCGGTCACGCCGTCGACGCCGAAGATCCGGCGCAGTGCCTGCTGCAACCCTTCGGTGGTCGCGGTGCGCACCTTCACGAGGACCGAGGCCGCTCCGGCGACGACGTGCGCCTCCTCGATCTCCGCGATCCGGGCCAGGGCCTCCCGGGTGGCGGGGTCGCCCATCCACGCGTTCGCGTCGACCATGACAAAGGCCAGCACGCCACGGCCGACGGCGGCCGGGTCGACCTCGATCGTTGTCCGGCGGATCACCCCGCGTTCCCGGAGCTTGCGCACGCGCTCGTGCGCCGCTCCGGCGGACAGTCCCACGGCCTTGCCCAGCGCCGTGTACGGCGTGGTCGCGTCCTGCTGCAGGAGCTTCAGGAGCTCCCGGTCGACGTCATCCATGGCACGGACTATACCGACACGGATGGCTGTACAGCATTCAGGCAGAGCGGCTATTCTCCGAATCATGTTCACCAGTGACACGATCAGGGCCGAGTTCGTCATGCTGGACGACAGGTTCGCCGGATGTGACGGCGACTTCGTGCTCAAGCGGCACTTCGCGGACGCCAGGAAGACCGAGGGCCCGGCCTACTTCGCGGGCGGCCGGTACCTCGTCTTCAGCGACATCCCGAACGACCGGCTGCTGCGCTACGACGAGACGACGGGCGCCGTCGGCGTCCTGCGGCACGGTTCCGGCTACGCGAACGGGAACACCGTCGACCGTCAGGGGCGCCTCGTCACCTGCGAGCAGGGCAACCGGCGGGTGACGCGTACCGAGCACGACGGCTCGGTCACGGTCCTGGCGGACGGCTACCGCGGCAAGCGCCTCAACAGCCCGAACGACGTCGTCGTGCGCGGTGACGGGTCCGTATGGTTCACCGACCCCAGCTACGGGATCACCGGCGACTACGAGGGCAACAAGGGCGACTCCGACTTCGACGGTGCCTGCTACGTGTTCCGCGTCGACCCGGTCGACGGGGAGGTGACCGTGGTCGCCGACGACTTCGTCCGGCCCAACGGCCTGGCGTTCTCGCCCGACGAGCAGCGGTTGTTCGTGGTGGACACCCGTCAGGACCCGAGCCACATCAGGGTCTTCGACGTGACGGACGACGGGCGGCTGACCGGCGGGGCCATCCATGCCACGTGCGACGCCGGCCGCTTCGACGGGGTACGCCTCGACGCCGTCGGCCGGATCTGGGCGGCCGCCTGGGACGGCGTGCACTGCTTCGCTCCCGACGGAGACCTGATCGGCAAGCTGCTCCTGCCCGAGTCGGTCGCCAACCTCACGTTCGGGGGGTTCAAGCGCAACCACCTCTACATCACGGCGGGAACCTCGCTGTACTCCCTGCGGGTGACCGTCAACGGGGCCGAGTACCCGCGCTGACGAAGCTAGGGTTGCGTGGTGACCGAGATTCGACCCGTGGTGGAGATGTGGACCGACGGCGCCTGCAAGGGCAACCCGGGGCTGGGCGGCTGGGGAGCGCTCCTGAAGGCGGGGGAGCACTCCAAGGAGCTGTTCGGCGGTGAGAAGGTCACCACGAACAACCGCATGGAGCTCACCGCCGTCGTCGAGGCACTGCGGGCGCTCAAGCAGCCGAGCGAGGTCACCATCCACGTGGACTCCTCGTACGTGATGAACGGTATGAAGACGTGGATCGTGGGCTGGAAGCGCAACGGGTGGAAGACCGCGAGCAAGCAGCCGGTCAAGAACGTCGACCTGTGGCAGGACCTCGACGCCGAGGTCGCCCAGCACACGGTGCGCTGGGTCTGGGTCAAGGGCCACGCCGGCGACCCGGGCAACGAGGCGGCGGACGCGCTGGCGAACAAGGGTGTCGACAGCGTGCGCTGACGGCCGGCTGCGGGTCGTAGCGGTAACGAGACCGAAGTCACGTCACGGCGATTGGCGCGCACTAATACCCTTGTCCCATGGCTTCCCACTACGACGTCGTACTCCTCGGTGCGGGCCCCGGCGGCTACGTCGCCGCCATCCGCGCTGCCCAGCTCGGTCAGTCCGTTGCGATCATCGAGGAGAAGTATTGGGGTGGTGTCTGCCTCAACGTGGGCTGCATCCCTTCCAAGGCTCTGCTCCGCAACGCTGAGCTGGCCCACATCTTCAATCACCAGAAGGACCTCTTCGGCATGACCGGGGACGTCACCTTCGACTTCGGCAAGGCGTTCGACCGCTCGCGCACCGTCGCGGACGGCCGCGTCAAGGGCGTGCACTTCCTGATGAAGAAGAACAAGATCACGGAGCTCGACGGCCGCGGCACGTTCCGCGACGCGAACACCATCGAGGTGGCCCTCAACAAGGGCGGCACCGAGACGGTGACGTTCGACAACGCGATCATCGCCACCGGTTCCGAGGTGCGCCTGCTGCCCGGCGTCGAGCTGTCCTCGAACGTGGTGACCTACGAGGAGCAGATCCTCACGCGGGAGCTGCCCAAGTCGATCGCCATCGTCGGCGCGGGCGCCATCGGCATGGAGTTCGGCTACGTCCTGAAGAACTACGGCGTGGACGTCACGATCATCGAGTTCCTCGACCGTGCGCTCCCGAACGAGGACGCGGACGTCTCCAAGGAGATCGCCAAGCAGTACAAGAAGCTGGGCGTCAAGCTGCTGACCTCGACCGCGGTCCAGACCGTCAAGGACGACGGCTCGTCCGTCACCGTCTCGTACAAGGGCGTCAAGGACGACAAGCCGGGCGAGCTCGTGGTCGACAAGGTGCTCATGGCCGTCGGCTTCGCGCCCAACGTCAGCGGGTTCGGCCTCGAGAACACCGGCGTGCAGCTCACCGAGCGCGGCGCCATCGCCATCGACGACGTCATGCGGACCAACGTGCCGCACATCTACTCCATCGGTGACGTCACCGCCAAGCTCATGCTGGCGCACGTCGCGGAGGCGCAGGGCGTCGTCGCGGCCGAGACCATCGCCGGGGCCGAGACCCAGACGCTCGGCGACTACCGCATGATGCCGCGTGCCACGTTCTGCTCGCCGCAGGTCGCGTCCTTCGGCCTCACGGAGCAGCAGGCTCGCGACGAGGGCTACGACGTCAAGGTGTCGAACTTCCCGACGATGGCCAACGGCAAGGCGCACGGCCTCGGCGACACCACGGGCTTCGTCAAGCTCGTCGCGGACGCCAAGTACAACGAGCTGCTCGGTGCCCACATGATCGGCCCGGACGTGTCCGAGCTGCTGCCCGAGCTCACGCTGGCGCAGAAGTGGGACCTCACGGCCGACGAGGTGGCGCGCAACGTGCACACGCACCCGACGCTGTCGGAGTCGGTGCAGGAGACGGTGCACGGTATCGCTGGGCACATGATCAACTTCTGAGACCAGTCTCCCGGTTTCTCGGGAGTCGAACCTGGTCAGAGGCCCGGGTCCGCCGAAATGACCGGACCCCCGGCGCAATTAGTGCCCACCCACACAAAGCCC
>NZ_JBEZZF010000140.1:0-4523 GCF_040639055.1 Promicromonospora sp. NPDC023987
GCCGAGGCGCTCCGTGCTCCGAAGTTCGGGACGGTGTTCACGGACCACATGGCGCGGGTCTCCTGGACCAGCGCCGACGGCTGGAAAGACCGGCGCCGACCTCGATGCAAAGTCACGACCTGGATGCAACCTGCCGACCTCGCGAGGCCGCCCCAGGTCCCCTAGCGCCGCGGGGTCGAGTCCCGCAGGACGACCTCGCCCCGCACCACCGCGCCGGACGCCGCGGCTCCCAGGGCCAGCATGGTCGCCGCCTCGCTGACCTCGTCCAGCGGGATCCGCACGGTCGTGAGCCCTGGGGACACGTCGCGCAGGGTGTGGATGTCGTCGAAGCCGGCCACCGCGACGTCGTCGGGCACGCTGAGGCCCGCGTCGCGGACGGCCGCCATCGCGCCCACCGCCATGACGTCGTTGACGGCGAACACCACCTCGGGCCGGTTCGGCTCGGGGTCGGCCGTCGCGGCGCCGGTGCGTGAGAGCAGCCTCGTCATGGCGTCGTAGCCGCCGTCGCGCGTGAAGGCGCCGTCCACCACGTCCCGGTCGAGTGCCGGGCAGCCCAGCGCGGCGAGCGTGTCGAGGAAGCCCGTGGTCCGGTCGGCCGCGGTGCGCAGGCCGGTCGGTCCGGTGAGCACCCCGAAGCTGCGGTACCCGATCTCGTGGAGCGCTCGCGCGAGGTCTCCCGCGCCGCCCGCGTTGTCGATCTCCACGACGGGGAGGTCGCCGACGCCCTGCCCGATCGTCGCGACGCCGCCGCCGGCCTCCCGGAAGGAGGTCAGTGCGGACTCCAGGGCCTTGGCGTCGCTCTCCATCCGGGCGGCGGCCTCGCCCGAGGGGGGCCCCGAGGGGACCCCCGGAAGGACCCCGGGCAGCACGGCCCGGCTGCCCGCCAGGATGATCGCGCGCGACCGCTGACGCCGCGCGAGCTCGACGAAGGCGAGCTCGCGCCCCGGGCTGTGCTCCGTGGAGGAGAGCGTGACGATGAGGCCCTCGCGCTCGGCGGCGCGCGTCACTCCGGCCGCGATCGTCGAGAAGTACGGGTCGGCGATGTCGTGCACCACGAGCCCGAGGGCCGACGTCCGGCCGCGGGCCATGGCCTGGGCGCTCGGGTCCGGTGAGTAGTCGAGGCGGCGTGCCGTCTCCAGGACGCGCTCGCGCAGGTCCTGGCGGACGCTGCGCGTGGCGCTCCCGTTGATGGCGCGCGACGCCGTGGCGAGCGAGACACCGGCCTCGCGGGCGACCTGGCTCAGGGTGACGGGGGCGTCGGACATGAGGTCATCTTGCCGTGTCCGGACGGTCGCCGGGTGCCCACACCGGGTTCCCACGCCGGGTGATCGGCAGAACGTCACGTAGTAGGTACCTCGGAATGCCTCGGAATGCCTCGGAATGCCGACCACCTGACCTTCTGCCGACCACACGTGGCGAAGCCGGGCGGTCAGACCCGGGCCGGCCTCAGGGTCGCCTCGCGGTGCGTGCGCTCGATGATGCTCGCGTAGCCGGCGATCATCCGGACGTGGCTGAACCGGGGCCGGACGGCGGTCCGCGCGGACTCCAGCTCGGCGCGCCGGGCCGCTGCCTCGATCCAGGTGGCGGCGATCTCGGCCGGCTCGAACGACGTCACGAACCCGATGCGCTCCACTATCGACGGCGCGTCGCCCACGGGTGTGGTGACCGGAACGGCCCCGCACATCGAGCCCTCGATGAGGCACAGCGGCGCCGCCTCGCCGAACGTCGAGGTGAGGGCGACGACGTCGGCCGTCGCGTAGACCAGTTCCATGTCGTGCCGTACACCCAGCAGGTCCAGGCGCCCGAGCAGGTCGGGCCGGTCGCCGAAGATGCGGGCGAGGTCGTTCCGCAGGTCGGGGTTGGCCGCGCTCATCCCGGCGCCGCACATCAGGACGTGGCCGCCGGGCTCGAGCTCGAGGAACGTGCGGGCGGACCGGAGGAAGAGCTCGGGGTTCTTCATCTCGTCGTACCGCGCGGCGTAGACCACCACGGTCGCGTCGCTTTGCACGCCGGCCGCACCACGCAAGGCGAGCCGGCGCGCGCCCTGGACCGGCCGGAACCGGGCGAGGTTGATACCGTTCGGCACCACGCGGAGCAGGTCCGCGGGCACGCCGGCCTCGCGGTAGGCGTCCCGCGTGGACTCCGCACAGCAGACGACGGCGGCGAGCCGGCCGCGATCGGCAGCCGTCAGGAGGTCACCGAGCGCGTCGCCCTGGTGCTCCGGGTCGGACCGGTGCAGGCACGCGATCACCGGGCGGTCAGGGAACGCGTCCTGGTTCACGAGCCGGAGCGGCTGCTCCTTGAGCGAGAGCACCACGTGCGAGCCGGCGGCCTGGTGGACCGCGGCCCGGAGCTCGGTCTCGGAGAAGACGCGCGGGTCGTGGCCGGCGTCGGTGCTCCGGCCCAGGGAGCCGATGCGGACGCCGGCGGCGCGCAGGGCGCGGTAGCGGGGATCGTCCTCCATCCGCTGGAGGGTGGCCTCACGCCGGACCTCGTGGTGCAGGCTCAGCACGGAATGCTGCTGACGGCCGCCCTGATGCAGACCGGCGACCACAGTCGAGTGCAGGACACGAGCCCCGCCGCTGAAAAAGCCCTCGTACAGCGAGAGCACACGCAAGCCGTTGCGCTGGATCACAGACACCACCTCCTGTGCCCAGGGTGAGTCCCACGCGTGTGGGCTACATGGCAATCCGGTTACACGTGGATTACGCGTTCGAGGACTTTTGAACAAGCAGGCCGCGGATGTCCTTCTCCGCCTGAGCGGGTGAGGCCTCGCGGCAACCCAGCGCGACCCACCGCTCGATCATCGCAGGCTCCGCGCGAAGGAGCGAGGTACCGCGGCGCAGCAACGTGATGATCGGTTTGCGTGCCTCCGCGACGTCCCGCAGGAACCGGAACCAGAAGGTGATCAGCCGGGGACGGGACAGGCAGATCGCGTCAGCGAGCAGTCCCTCGGCACGGCACTCGTCGACGAGGTGGGCCGCGAAGATGCCCTCGGCCAGGATCAGGGGCGAGTCACCGATGTCGAGCCGGCGCATCCCGGTCCGGCGCGACGTCGGGATGTCGTACACGGGGACGTCGGCGCGACCCTCGGTGGCCAGCTCGTGCAGCGCTGCGAGCGCACCCTTGCCGTCCCAGGTCGCCGGGCTGTCCCAGTCCACGCTCCCGTACCGCTGCGGCAGTCCCGGGTGGTCGATGTCGAGGTAGAAGTCGTCGAGCTGCACCACGGGCAGGCCGAGCCGCCGCGTGAGCGAGGTCTTGCCGGATCCTGACGGCCCGGTCAGCAGCACGACCCGTGCCCGGGGACGCCGGGCACCCGGCGGCAGGTCGAAGAGGGTGGGTTCGGTCACGAGATCCCATTCTTCCGGACGGCGGGCGCGCCGCACGCTCTCCCTGGACCGCGCGTGTGTGACATCTCCCCTTCGAGGCCTAAGTTTCTTCGCTTTGAGGTGGCTCAAAGCGAAGAAACTTAGGCCTCGAAGGGAAGGGGGACGGCGCACGCGGAGGCCCGGAACCTCACGCCGGTCCGCGCTGGTAGCGGGTCGGGGTGGTGCGGAGCAGACGGCGGAAGTGCCTCGTGAGGTGGGCCTGGTCGTAGAAGCCGGTGGCGGTCGCGACGTCGGCTGCCGGCTCACCCGCGAGCAGCCGACGGCGGGCCAGGTCCAGGCGCCGCCCCACGAGGTACCGGTGCGGCGGGAGACCGACCTCGCGGGTGAACGCCCGCACCAGGTGCGGCACGGTGACGTCGAGCTCGGCGGCGACGTCGGTCAGCCGGACGGGCCGTGCCGGGTCGGTGTCGAGCAGGTCCCGGGCGCGCCGGGCGGTCGAGGCGGTGGCGGGCTCGCGCGGCGGCGTCGGGCGACCGGAGAGGTGCCAGGCCAGACCCTCCGTGACCAGGGCGAGCAGGCTCTCGGCGGCGAGGTCCTCGCGCACGGTGAGGGCCCGGTCGAGGCCGACGAAGCGGGCGCGGAGCGCGTCGTCCAGGACGAGGGGCGCGTCGACGGCCCGGCCGACCAGGCCGTCGTCGAGCACCGCCGGCTCCAGGTAGACGACGCGCTTGCGGAAGCCCGCAGTGGTCACGGACCGGCCGTCGTGCACGACGCCCGGCGGCAGCACGGTCACGCCGGTGTGCTGGGCCGCGTGCTCGTGACCGTCCAGGCCATAACCGATCAGCCCGCTGTCGACGACCAGCACGGTCCAGGTGTCGTGCGTGTGGGCGGGGTAGGCGTGCTCGTGCCAGGCGGCGTGCAGCACCTCGGCGACGCCGGCGATCCCCGGCCGCCAGGCGCGCACCACGTCCGGCGCCGCGTCTGCGGCCGAGGCGGAGGCCGAGACCGAACCGAGCGAACCCATGTCAAGAACGTACAAGATCCCGGCTCGCTCGCGGGGGCACTGTGAGCGGTATGACTTTCGAACAGGCCAAGATCGTGATCGGGACTGCCCCAGGAACGGTTGACACGTCTTCTTTGATGAGTCAGGCCGCGAGGGCCAGGGTCTGGTCAGCGTAGACGGTCTCGAACTCG
>NZ_JBEZZF010000141.1:0-4382 GCF_040639055.1 Promicromonospora sp. NPDC023987
CTGGCTCTCCGCCTACCTACCGGCGACCGATGCGGCCGCCGTGTGGGGTGTCGTCGACGACATGGCCCACCAGCTACGACACGCCACCGGCGAAGGCCGCACCCTCGGGCAACTACGCGCCGACTCCCTGACCGGAATCATCACCGGCCGCCTCCTACCCGCCGACCGCTTCACCCACGACACCCAGCCCGACGACCCCCAGCCCGACAACACCGACACCCGTGTCGAGCCGGGACCGGGCACAGCGGGCGGCAGCCGGAGCAGGAGCGGACCGAACGCCAGCACTGACGCGAGCACCACCGCCGACGTGAGCATCAGCACCACCGCCGACGTGAGCACCAGCACTACTGCCGACGTGCGCTCAGACACGGGGACCGCGACCGACCACGACACCAAGCCCGCTCGTCAGACAGGCACCGACCCGGGCGTCGACTCAGGCACCGGCTCAGGTATCGACTCAGGCGTCGATGTTCCCGAGTGCACGTGCGGCGGCCGCGCGCCCGTCCAGCAGGTCGTAGTCCAGGAGATCGTCCAGCCGGTACGGATCACACCGACCCGCCCCGTCGTCCGCGTCACCATCCCCGCCAGCGCGCTCCTCGGCCTGGACAACGCCCCCGGACACCTGGACGGCTACGGCCCCATCCCCGCCGAGACCGCATGCACCATCGCGACCGACGCCACCTGGCAACGCCTCCTGACCGACCCCGCCACCGGAATCCTGACCGACTACTCCACCACCACCTACCAACCCGGCAAAGTCCTCCGCGGTGCCATCGAGGCCAGAGACGAGACCTGCACCTTCCTCTGGGGCTGCGACACCCCCGCATCCCGCTGCGACCTCGACCACATCCAACCCTTCAACCACGACCACGACCACAGGAGCGAGAACGGGAGCGACACCACGATCGCGAGTGACACCACGAAGCCCGGCCAGACGAACGCCCACAACCTGCACGCCCTGTGCCGCAAGCACCACCTGCTCAAGACTCATGCCGGCTGGGGCATCGTCCGCGACCCCGAGACCGGGATCACGACCTGGACCACTCCCACGGGCCGCGTCCACACCCGGCCGCCCACCGTCCTGGACACCCACACCGAGCTCGACCAGATCGACCCCGACACCAGCCACGACCTCACCCTCCAAGCCCTCACCGGCCAACGCCTACCCCGCAGCTACCAGACCACCGAACCCGGCACAACACCCATCGATCCGAGCCCGCCGGACCTCAACGAACCACCCTTCTAAGCGAGCCCCGCATCGCGTGCGGCGATCGCCGCCTGGACGCGGGACGTCACGCCCAGCTTGGCGAGCACCCGCGACACGTGGGTCTTCGCGGTGGCCTCACTGATCATCAGCTCGGTGGCCAGCTGCGCGTTCGACAGACCGCAGCCGAGACCGGCGAGCACGTCGCGTTCCCGCGGCGTCAGGTCGGCGGGCAGAGCCCGCGCCGGACCGTCCTGACGCGCGCCGCCGTTGCGCTCCCGAGGCGCCGACAGCTCCGCGATGAGCCGGCGGGTCACCTCGGGCGCCACCACGCCGTCACCGGCCGCGACATGCCGGACGGCGTCCACCAGCGCCGTCGTCTCGGCGGTCTTCAAAAGGAACCCCGCTGCCCCGGCCCGCAGGGCACCGAACACGTACTCGTCCAGGTCGAACGTGGTCAGCACCAGGACCTCCGACAGCCCTTCCTCGACGATCTGCCGGGTTGCGGTCACGCCGTCGGTCCCGGGCATCCGGACGTCCATGAGCACCACGTCGGGGCGCAGCGCCCGCGCGTTCGCGACCGCCACCGCGCCGTCGCCGGCCTCGCCGACCACCTCGATGTCGTCGGCCGTCGCGAGCAGCATGCGCAGGCCGGCACGGATCGCCGCATGGTCGTCGGCGAGCAGGACGCGGATCATGCGCTGAGCCCCGGCGTCCGCCCGTCCGAGGACACCCGCTCGGGCGGCCCGGGCTCCGGATCGCGCTCCAGCCCAGGCTCCGGCCCTGACCCTGCGCCGGGCACCGGTACGAGGACCACGTCGGCGTGGTCGGGCAGCGGCAGCGCGGCGCGCACGTGCCAACCCGCGACGCCGGGCACGGGCCCCACCTCCGACTCCGCACCAGCACCAGCACCAGCACCAGCACCAGCACCAGCACCAGCACCAGCCCAGAACGTGCCGCCGAGGGACTCGACGCGTTCCCGCATCGACAGCAGCCCGAGCCCCGTGCCACCGCCGACGTCGACGGGGTCAGGAGCGGCACCGAGCCGCACCCCGTCGTCGTACACCTCGATCTCCAGCCTCTCACCCGCGGCGATGCGGAGCTCCGCACGGGAGCCACCGTGCTTGAGCACGTTGGTGAGAGACTCCCGCACCACCCGGTACACCGCGTGGTCCACCGCGGCGGGCAGCACGGTGCCGCCGGTCAGCACGTCGTCCGGATCGGTCAGTGTCAGCTCCACCCCGGCGAGCCGTACCTGCTCCAGCACGGGTGCCAGCTGCGCGACGCGTGGCGCGGCCAGCAGGTCGGCCTGCCCGCCCTGCGTCGACCCGACAGGACCGGTCTCGGCGGACAGCACCCTGATCATTGCCTGCATCTCCTGCAGAGATGCGAGGCTCTCGGCGCGGGCGCTGCGCAGCGCCGCCCGGTCGCGCTCCGACTCCGCAGGACCAGCGAGCGCCGCACCCGAGGTGATGGTGATCGCCGAGAGGTGGGAGGCGACGACGTCGTGCAGGTCGCGGGCGACGGCGGTGCGCTCGGCACGCACGGCGTCGTGCCGTGCGGCCTCGGCGAGGTGGAGCAGGGCCATGCTGCGCTCCCGCTCCAGCCGCCCGCGCGCGTGGGCGGCCTCGGTGAGCTCTCGGCCCTGGCGCACGTTCGCACCCCACCACATGGGCGTGACGAGGAGGGCGAGGGCCTGGAGCCCCGCGAGGATCGCGTACCTGGCTTCACCCGTGATCTCGCCGACCACGATCATGCCGGCGAGAGAGACGACGCCGACACCGACCGCGGTGACCCGACGCGACCTGCGGCCACCGTAGAGGTGCACTCCGTAGAGGGCCTCCCACAGGATGACGAGCAGGCCCACGCTCCCGCCGAGCGCCACGTCCGCGCCGAACGCGACCGCTGTGACGCCGAGCACCGCGAGCGGGTAGGCCCTGCGCCAGACGATCGCGGTGCAGCCGACGGCCGCCGGCACGACGAACCACCAGGACGGCACGTCCGGTAGCCCGCTCCAGGACGTGCGGATCAGGCCGAGCGCGTCGAGCGCGAGAGCGAGAGCGAACAGCACGGCCGCCGTGAGGATGTCGCCGCGCCGGTCCTCGGCCATGTACGCCTTGGTGGCGGAACCGATCAGGGCGGTCAGGCGGAGCATGTGCCCATCACAGCACGGAGGCGCATACCGCGGGTCATCCGAAGGATGTACGCGGGCTCGGCGCTTCGGCCGATGCGCACGCGCGGAGCCTGCACCAGGCTGTCCGCATGGACTTCCTCTCCGCCGAGCTCACGGGCGCCGCGCTGATCGGTGCCCTGGCCGTGCTCGCGCTCATCGACTCCACCAGCTTCGGGACCCTGCTCATCCCCGTGTGGCTGCTCATGTCCCCCGGCCGCGTCCGGGTGGGGCGGATGCTGCTCTACCTCGGGTCGATCGCCGGGTTCTACGCGCTCGTCGGGCTCGCGATCCTCCTCGGCGCAGGGGCCCTCGGCGACACGCTCACCGCCCTGTCCAGCAGTCGTCCGTTCCTGATCGCGCAGCTCGTGGTCGGCGTGGGGCTGTTCGCGTGGAGCTTCAAGCTGGAACCGGTCGGCGGCCGCAAGCGCACCGAGCCGACAGCCGCGACGACGACGACGGCGGGCGCTGCGACGGCAGGGGCCTCGACCGCGGGGGCGGCGGACGACACCGCCGGGGAGCCGGTCCGCCCGGGACGGCTGAACCGCTGGCGCGAGCGGGTCCTGAGCAGCGAGTCGGGCAGCGGTCCGGCGCTGGCGATGCTGGCGGTCGGGGCCGGCCTCGTCGAGGTCGCGTCGATGCTCCCCTACCTCGCGGCGCTGGGCCTGATCGGCACCCAGGGTCCCGGCTGGCCGACGTCGGGCCTGTGGATCGTCGGCTACTGCCTGGTGATGATCGCTCCCGCCCTCGTGCTGCTGGCGGCACGGCTGTTCGCGGCACGGCTCGTTGAGCGTCCGCTCGGACGGCTGGACAGGTGGCTCACGAAGAACGCCGCGAGCACCACGGCGTGGGTGGTCGGGATCGTGGGGTTCCTCGTCGCCCGCGACGCGATCGGCCGGCTCTGGGGCTGAGCGAACCCGGTGGTCCCGGTGACCCCGGTCCCGGTGGTGGGGGGGGTGGGGTGGCCCGCGTCGGCGGACGAGGCGACGCGCCCCCGAGCACCGCCCA
>NZ_JBEZZF010000142.1:0-4166 GCF_040639055.1 Promicromonospora sp. NPDC023987
TTCGACGGTGTTCTTTCTATATTTTGGTGTGTTGTTTTTTCCACCTCTCTCACCGGTCCTCCGGCAAAAACCCCCCCCCCACAACGGTCAGGTCGGGTCGGGGTCCGACCCGGCCGCCTTGCGGGTCAGGATCAGCCGCTCCGCCGCGTTGCCGCACAGCTCCGCCGCGCGGAGGTACTCACCCCGCGCCTCGGCCGTGCGGCCGAGCCGCGACAGCAGCTCGCCGCGCACGCCGGGCAGCAGGTGGGTCCCGGCGAGCTGCCCCTGGTTCGCCAGCTCGTCCACGATGCGCAGCCCGAGGTCGGGACCGTGCGCCATCGCGACCGCCACCGCCCGGTTCAGGTCCACCACGGGTGAGGGAGCTATCCGGCCGAGCGCCTCGTAGAGCACGACGATCCGTTCCCAGTCGGTCTGCGACACCGAGCTCGCCACCGCGTGGCACTCCGCGATCCCGGCCTGCAGGGCGTAGGCCCCCATGCCCGACGGGCCGACGGCGCGCCGCAGCGCCGCCCGTCCGCGGATGATCGCCGCCCGGTCCCAGCGGCTCCGGTCCTGGTCCTCCAGGAGGATCGGCTCCCCCGACGGTCCCACCCGGGCCGGGAAGCGTGCTGAGGTGAGCTCCAGCAGCGCGAGCAGACCGAACGTCTCCGGCTCCGGCGCGAGCCGGGCGAGCACGCGGGTCAGGCGCACGGCCTCACGGGCCAGGTCGTGCCGGATCCAGTCGTCGCCCGACGTCGCCGACGAGCCTGAAGTGAAGATCACGTACAGCACACCGCGCACCGACGAGAGCCGGTCGGCCCGGTCCGCGCCGTCGGGCACCTCGAAGGGGACCCGTGCCGCCGCCAGGGTCTTCTTCGCACGGCTGATGCGCGCCTGCACCGTCGCGACCGGGGCCAGGAACGCGCGGGAGATCTCGTCGCTCGTCAGACCGCCCACGACGCGCAGCGTGAGCGCGATCCGCGCCTCCCTGGAGAGCACGGGGTGGCAGGCCACGAACATGAGGGCGAGCACGTCGTCGTCGATCCGGTCAGGGTCGTAGATCTCCGGGTCAGAACCCGGGTCACCTGCGACGATGCTCGGCGTGGAGGCTACGGCTCCCCCGGCACCCGACGTCGTCTGCCCCTCGGCCAGGCCGTGCGCGAGCGCGGCGTACCGCTCGTCACGCCCGGCCCGACGTCGGTAGGCGTCGATCGCCCGGCGTCGCGCGGTCGCGATGAGCCAGGCCGCCGGGTCCCGCGGCGTACCGTCGCGTGGCCAGGAGACGAGCGCCGCGGCGAGCGCCTCCTGGGCCACGTCCTCGGCGAGCTCGAAGTCGCGGGTGTAGCGGGTGAGCGCGCCCACGATGCGCGCGGACTCGATCCGCCAGACCGCCTCGACCGCCCGCCGTGCGGCGTCGTGCTCGTTCAGAGCTGGCCGGTCGACTCGCGCCATGCGCGTTCCTTCTGGATCCACTCGTTGTCCTGCGGAAAGTCGTCGATCTGGCTGACCTTGCGGATCTCGGCCTTGCTGCCCGGGCCGGCGAGCGGTGCCCGCTTGGCCCACTCGACAGCCTCCTCCTTGGAGGCGACGTCGAGGATCCAGAAGCCGTTGAACAGCTCCTTGGTCTCGCCGTACGGGCCGTCCGTCACGACGGGTGTCTCGGACGAGTAGTCGACGACCACGGTGTCGGCGGCGTCCTCGAGCCCTTCGGCCGCGACGAGCACGCCGGCCTGGATCATCTCGTAGTTGAACTTGCCCATCTCGTTCATGATCGTCTCGAAGTCGACGTCCGCGAACGCGGCCCACGTCTCGTCCGTCGAGCGCATGATCAGCATGTACTTCGCCATGGTTCCTTCTCCTGTGGTCGGCGGCCCCTGATGGGACCTTCTCACTCACAGGTCGAACGGGAAACCGCTCGATCGACACGACCTACGAACTTGTTCGACGAAGATCTCCGCGTGGGTCTGCCGAGGGCTGTGCACAGGGCTTGTGCAAGCCCTGTGCAGGGCACGGCAACGGGTTCTGCGCGTCACACAGGTACGGCTTGCCACCTGCGCTGAACGTGCGGAACCCTTGAGTCTCATGACGCTCGAATCGATTGAGCCAGTGGGGGCCGACGCCGCCCCCACGGCATCCGGCACGTCCCCTCGGCGCCGCCAGACCCCCAAGTCCACGAACCGGGGTCCGGTCAAGGGGCACACGTCGAGCGACGGCGCCTCCCCGCGCGCCTGGGACGGCCGCAGCAAGTTTCCCCACATCGGGGAGTACGGGTTCCTCTCGGACTGTGAGACCAACGCGCTGATCGCGCCGTCGGGCAGCGTCGAGTGGATGTGCGTACCCCGACCCGACTCACCCAGCATCTTCGCCAAGATCCTCGACCGGGGAGCCGGCTACTTCCGCGTGGGGCCGCACGGCGTGCGGGTACCTGTCGCGCGCCGGTACCTGCCCGGCACGCTCATCCTCGAGACCACGTGGCAGACGCCGACCGGCTGGCTCGTGGTCCGCGACGCGATGCTGATGGGCCCGTGGCACGACCTGGAGTCGCGCTCGGGTACGCACCGCCGCACCCCCACCGACGACGACGCCGAGCACATCCTGATGCGCACCATCAAGTGCGTGTCGGGCACCGTGGACCTCGAGGTCGTGTGCGAGCCCCGCCCGGACTACGCACGGTCCGAGGTCGACTGGGAGTACGAGAACAGTGGTTACTCGTCGGTGGTCGCCGATACCGGCGACTCCAACCCGAACCTGCACCTGCGCTCCAGCCTGCGCTTCGGCCTCGAGGGCAAGCGCGCCACCGCCCGCACCCGGATGACGGAGGGTGCCACGCACTTCGTCGCCATGTCGTGGGGCTCGCAGAGCGCGCCGACGACGTACGCGGGCGCTCTCGACGCGATGTGGCGCACCGAGCGGTTCTGGCGCGACTGGATCACGCAGGGCGAGTTCCCGGACCACCCGTGGCGCGTCTACCTCCAGCGGTCGGCGCTCACGCTGAAGGGGCTGACCTACTCGCCAACGGGTGCGCTGATCGCCGCCGCGACCACCTCGCTGCCCGAGACCCCCGGCGGAGAACGCAACTGGGACTACCGGTACGCGTGGATCCGCGACTCGACGTTCGCCCTCTGGGGCCTGTACACCCTGGGCCTCGAACGCGAGGCGAACGACTTCTTCGCGTTCATCCAGGACGTCTGTCGCGACAACCGGCAGCTGCAGATCATGTACGGCGTGGGCGGCGAGGAGACCCTGGAGGAGTTCGAGCTGCCGCACCTCTCCGGCTACGAGGGCGCCCAGCCCGTCCGGGTCGGCAACGCCGCGTACGACCAGAGCCAGCACGACGTGTGGGGTGCCGTGCTGGATTCCGTGTGGCTGCACGCCAAGTCGCGCGACCAGCTGCCCGAGTCGCTGTGGCCCATCCTCAAGCGGCAGGTCGAGGAGGCCGCGAAGCACTGGCACAAGCCGGACCGGGGCATCTGGGAGGTACGCGGCGAGCCGCAGCACTTCACCAGCTCCAAGCTCATGTGCTGGGTGGCGATGGACCGCGGCGCCAAGCTCGCCCGGCTGTACGACGAGCACGACTACGCCCAGTCGTGGCAGAAGATCGCCGACGAGATCGCCGACGACATCTGCACCAAGGGTGTGGACGAGCGCGGCGTGTTCACCCAGCGCTACGGCGACCCGGCACTCGACGCGTCGCTGCTGCTCGTCCCGCTGCTGCGGTTCCTGCCGCCGGACGACCACCGGGTCAGGGCGACCGTGCTGGCGATCGCGGACGAGCTCACCGAGGACGGCCTCGTGCTGCGGTACCGCACCGAGGAGACCGACGACGGCCTGCAGGGCGAGGAGGGCACCTTCACCATCTGCTCGTTCTGGCTCGTGTCGGCACTGGTCGAGATCGGTGAGCTGGAGCGGGCCAAGTCGCTGTGCGAGCGACTGCTCGGCTACGCGTCGTCGCTCAACCTCTACGCCGAGGAGATCGAGCCGGGCACCGGCCGGCACCTGGGAAACTTCCCGCAGGCGTTCACGCACCTGGCCCTGATCAACGCTGTCATGCACGTGATCAAGGCGGAGACCGGCGAGGCCGAGAAGGGCGGCTACTTCGGCGTCCCCCGCCCGGTCTGAGCGATACGGGCCGCCGTAGCAACGCCGGTGGTCGAGCTTGTCGAGACCCAGGTCTCGACAAGCTCGAC
>NZ_JBEZZF010000143.1:0-3715 GCF_040639055.1 Promicromonospora sp. NPDC023987
CCGCAGTCGACGACGAGCAGCTTGCCGTCGTGCTCGAAGACCGTCATGTTGCGGCCGATCTCGCCGATGCCGCCGAGCGGGGTGATGCGCAGCGCCTGCGGCGGTGCGGCGGGCGGGCGGGCGAGGTCTCGTGGTGCGGTATGCATAGATGTCCCTCCGGAACAGGTTAGCCGCAAAGGCCCGGCCCCTCATGGCGTGGGACAGCCGCCAGGAGGGGTCGGAGCTCTGCGTGTCACGCCGCGGGTGCGGCGCTGTGAGTACTGCGGTGTCGCTGCGTCGGCCGGTGGCTCAGTGGCCGGCGCCGAGGTTGCCGGCGAGCCGCCCGTGCCGCGCTGCGGAGTCGTCATTCATGCCGATGATCGTCACGGTCTTGCCCTTGGCCTCGTACTTGGTCGTCACGGCGTCCAGCGACGCGACGGTCGAGGCATCCCAGATATGGGCCTTGGTCATGTCGATCACGATGTTCTTGGGGTCGCCCGCGTAGTCGAACTGGTAGACCAGGTCGTTGGACGAGGCGAAGAAGAGCTCACCCTCCACCGCGTACACCCGCTGGTCGTCAGCGTCCGATGCGTCGAGGCGCTTGACGGAGGTGAAGTGCGCGACCCGCTGAGCGAACAGCACCATCGCGACCAGCACCCCCACGATCACACCGTAGGCCAGGTTGTGGGTGGCCACGGTCACCACCACCGTCGCGACCATGACAGTGGTCTCCGACTTCGGCATGCGCCGCAGGGTCGCCGGGCGGATCGAGTGCCAGTCGAACGTGCCGACCGACACCATGATCATCACCGCGACGAGGGCCGCCATGGGCATGATCGCCACGACGTCGCCGAGACCGACCACGAGGATCAGCAGGAACACGCCGGCCAGGAACGTCGACAGGCGGGTACGTGCGCCCGAGGCCTTCACGTTGATCATGGTCTGGCCGATCATCGCGCAGCCGCCCATGCCGCCGAAGAACCCGGTCACGATGTTCGCGGTGCCCTGGCCCCAGGCCTCACGGGTCTTGTTCGAGTGCGTGTCGGTGACGTCGTCGACCAGCTTGGCGGTCAGCAGCGACTCCAGGATGCCGACCAGCGCCATCGCCAGCGCGTACGGCGCGATGATCTGCAGCGTCTCGAGGTTCAGCGGCACGTCGGGGAAGAAGAGGCTGGGCAGCGACTCCGGCAGCGCGCCCTCGTCACCCACCGTCGGCACGTTGATCGCCGCGACCACGACGGCGACCGTCAGCAGCACGATGGCGACCAGCGGGGCGGGGACCACCCTGGTCCACCGGGGCAGGAGCACCATGATCACGATGCCGACGGCGACCAGCGGGTAGACGATCCACGGCACACCGATCAGGTGCGGCACCTGGGACAGGAAGATGAGGATGGCCAGCGCGTTGACGAAGCCGACCATCACCGAACGCGGGATGAAGCGCATGATCTTCGCGACGCCGAGCACGCCGAGCACCACCTGGATGATCCCGCCGAGGATGACGGTGGCGATCAGGTAGTCGAGCCCGTGCTCGCGCACCACCGGGGCGATCACCAGCGCGACGGCGCCGGTCGCGGCCGAGATCATGGCCGGGCGTCCGCCGAGGAACGAGATGGTGACGGCCATCGTGAACGACGCGAACAGGCCGATCCGCGGGTCGACGCCCGCGATGATCGAGAAGGCGATCGCCTCCGGGATCAGGGCCAGTGCCACCACGAGCCCGCCGAGGACCTCGGTGCGCAGCGTCCGGACCGAGCTGAACGCGGCCCTGAACGAGCCGGAGGCGGCGGCCTCGGGCGCGCCCGTGACCTGGATCGGCACGGGGGCGGGATCAGGCAGGCCGGCGGGAGGCTGTGACACGCGGTGTTCCTTCGGGCTCTGGGACGCGGCGCGCCCCGAGGACCGAGGTCGCGGGACCCGGTCCGGTCGGACAGGACTGAGCACGCGACGCTGCGCACGAAGCTTGATGGGTCGGCGCCGAGCCACCGCGGACCGGTGGTGCACCAGGCGCAACTCTACCCTTACGTAAGGGTAGAGTTGCAAACATGGGCACCCCGGGCACCTCGACCACCATGCGGATCGGCACCGTCGCCGAGCGCACCGGCCTGTCCCTGCGCACCCTGCGGCACTGGGACGAGGTGGGTCTGGTCACCCCGTCAGGCCGCACCGACGGCGGGTTCCGGCTCTACACGGACACCGACGTCGACCGCATCCTGCTGGTGCGGCGCATGAAACCGCTGGGCTTCTCGCTCGACGAGATGGCCGGCCTGCTCGACGTCGTCCACCGCCTGGCCGGCGGCGAGACGATCGACCCGGACGGCGCCGACCTGCGCGCTCGGCTCGACGAGTTCACCACCACGGCCCGCGCGCGCCGGGCCGACCTGGCCCGCAAGCTCGACATGGCCGACGAGCTGATCGCCCTGCTCGGCGCGGTCTGACCCCACCGTCGCGCGCAGGTCACGCCTTGGCCGCGGACTCCGGGTCGCGCAGCATGTGCGACTCGACGAGCTCGTGGCGCCGGAAGTAGGTGGTCGCCACCGCCTGGACCGTCGCGGCGACGGGCAGTGCGAGGAACGCGCCGAGCACCCCGAAGACCGCGCCGAACGCCAGCACCACCAGCAGGCTCACCGCCGCGTTCATCTCCAGCGCGCGGGCGGACACCTTCGGGGCCAGGTACAGGTTCTCGAACTGCTGGTAGGCGATCACGAACCCGAGCACGCCAAGCGCCTGGGGCCAGCCCTGCGCGGTCAGCGCGACGATGGTGGGCAGCGCGCCACCCAGGTAGGCGCCGATCGTGGGCACGAACTGGGACACCACACCGACGAAGACCGCGAGCGGCACCGCGTACGGCGTCTGGAGGAACGCGAGGAACGCGAACGTGACCGCCGTCGAGACCGCCGCGAGGACCACGCGGGAGCCGATGTAGTCCGACACCTTGCCCTGGGTGATCTCCCACAGGTGCAGCATCTCCTGCTGCCGCGCCGGCGTCAGCCAGCCGCACACCGCTGCGCGGAACCGGGGCCCCGCCGCGAGCAGGTAGTAGGCGACGAGCAGGATCGTGAGGGTCGCGAGGAGGCCGCCCACCACGGTGGTGCCCACCAGCAGCGCCCCGGAGGCGACGTCGTCGCCGAACTCGTCCAGCGCCTGCCGCAGCAGGTTCTGCGTGTCGGGGACGACGACGTCGAAGCGGTCGACGAGGAAGTCCTGCAGGCCCGCGTAGAGCCGGGGGACGGACTGCGCGAGCTCGACGAGCTGCTGCACGAACAGGTTGCCGAACAGCGTCATGAGCACGATGACCACGACGAGCGAACCCAGCAGCGTGACCGCCGCGGCCAGCCCTCTGCGCCACCCGTGCCGCACGAGCCAGACCGTGCTCGGTTCGAGCGCCAGCGCGATGAAGAACGCGATGAGCACGTTGACGAAGAGTCCCTCGAGCGCGCCCAGCGCGTTCCACGCGAAGACCGCGAAGAAGACGGCCGCCACGGCCATGAGCAGTGCGCGGGGCAGCCAGCGCGGCGGGCGCGGCGAGTCGGGCGCACCGGGCGGCGCGACGGGCTGTTCGGTCGAAGTCTGTTCGGGACCGGTCGGCACGTCGGAACCGGTCCCGCCGGCGTCGGACGAGCTGGGCGACGTCATGCCCAGACCGTAATGCAAGGTACGGGCTTTCGAGGCCTAAGTTTCTTCTCTTTGAGCCGGCTCAAAGAGAAGAAACTTATGCCACGAAATGGAGTTTGGG
>NZ_JBEZZF010000144.1:0-3692 GCF_040639055.1 Promicromonospora sp. NPDC023987
GTTCTAGTTTCTTCGCTTTGAGCCGTCTCAAAGCGAAGAAACTTAGGCCTCGAAGGGGAGTACCCGGTCGCCGCCGAACTAGCGGAGCGGGCCGCCTCGGGCGTCCAGGCGGTCCAGCAGCTTCGGCAGGACGTCGCCTAGGCGAAGGCCGTCGTGCTCGAACTCGTTGGTGACCCACGGCGCGACGTTGCCCACGTGCGCTGCCGTCTCCAGGGAGAGCGACGAGTCGACGAACATGTCGTCGAAGTACACGGCCGCCTCGACCGGGACCTCGTTCTCCGCGAGGCGGTGCAGGTCGTACAGGTCGCGCCAGTCCTGCCGCTCCGCAAGGGCGTCGGCGGCGGCCTGGAACGGTCGCAGCGCGCTGATCTCGGAGAACATCCAGGGGTAGATCATCTCGCCGGTCAGCAGCAGCGGCCGGGCGTCTTCGGCGAAGGCCGGGTCGGCGTCGCGCACCGACTGGGCGGCCCACGCCGTCGGGCCGGTGTGGGACTGGGCGTAGATCGACTCGTGCAGCAGCGCGTACAGCGGGTTGGTCGCGAACGACGTCTCGGCGGCGACCGTGGCGAGGAAGGTGTCGCTCAACGGGCCACCGTGCGGGGAGTCGAACGCCTCGTCGAGGATCCAGTGCACCCGCTCGAACCCCGGCTGCATGCCGAAGTCCATGCCGAGCGTCTGGAACCGGCGGGTGGTCAGCGTGTCGCCGCCCGGCGCGGTCACCTCACCGGTCGAGAGGCGGTCGGCGATGCGGCCGAGCGTCTTCACGGCGTGCGGGTAGCGCGCCCGGAACCGCTCGTTCTTGGCGACCACGCGCGGCTGGGTGCGCTCGTACACCTCCCGGGCGGACGCCGTCAGGCTGGGCAGGCCGCCGGTGACGAGGCTCGCGTTCAGGCCCTCGGGGGCGAACGACAGGTAGGTCATGGTGATGAAGCCGCCGTACGACTGGCCCAGCGACGTCCAGCGCCGGCCGTCGAAGAGGGTCTTCCGGACGTGCTCCGCGTCGCGCACGATGTTGTCGGCACGGAAATGGCTGAGATGGTCGGCCTGTTCCGCGGGCGTGCCGACGGCGTTGAGCGTGGCGGCGCGGACGGCGGTGGACCGCCCCGTGCCGCGCTGGTCCAGCAGCACCACACGGAAACGCTTCAGGGCGGTGCCGACCCAGCCCTCCGGGCCGGTCGGACGCGGGCCCTTGCCGCCGGGGCCGCCCTGCAGGAACACCAGGAGCGGCAGGTCCTCGCTCCGGCGCGCGGGATCCACGAGCTCGCGGGCGAACACGGAGATCGTGGGCGAACCGTCGGGCTGGGTCCAGTCGAGCGGGACGTCGACGGAGTGGTCGGTGACATGGACACCGGGAAGGGTGTAGCTGATGGGCACGGGGACGAGCCTATGGGGCCGAGCCGCTGTGTGCGGAGGGAGCCGACACCACGAACCTCGCAGGGTGATCACAACTCGATATAGTGGCAACCATGGGTGACTACGGTGGTGATCTGCGTATCCGGCGTCTGCGCGCCGGGCTGACGCAGCGTGAGCTGGCGTCGAGATCTGGAACCTCGCAGCCGGCGATAGCTGCGATCGAGAAGGGTGTTCGCAGCCCCGCGCTGGAGACCCGCGCGCGACTTGATGCCGCCCTCCGGGTGCGGCCGTCGATCCTGCTGGAGAGTGCGATGGAGCAGGTCCGCGAGGTGCTCGGTCGGTACCAGGTGACCAACCCGCGTGTCTTCGGCTCTGTCGCGCGAGGTGAGGACACGGAGGAGTCGGACATCGATCTGCTGGTCACGACTCCGGCGGACTTCGACATCTTCGACAAGGCCCTCTTGACGGAGTCGCTCGAAGAAACACTCGGCGTGCAGGTAGACGTGGTTCCGGACGACGCGCGCGGGCCCGCCGTCGCGCGCGCGGTGGCCGAGGCGGTGCCGTTGTGACCGGCAGTGCTGCTACACCTGTCGACGGCGAGGGTGTCGCGGACCGGGAGAAGGCCGCTCGGTACTTGGCGGATCTGGTCCGCTTCGGGGAGCAAGCCCGCCAGCTGGTCTCGGAGGGGCACGAGGCTTATCTGGCTCAGACGTTCGACGGCGAGCGGAGCAGGGGCTTCGGTGAGCACATCGTGCTGAACATCGCGACGGTCGCCGAGCGACTCCCGGAGTGGTTCAAGGAGCAGCACCCCGACATCGGCTGGCCGGCGCTCAAGGGCATGCGCAACCTGATCGCCCACGTCTACGACGGCGTGGACGACGAGCTCGTGTGGCGTGCACTGGAGAAGCGGGTGCCCCGGATGATCACGCAGCTGGTCGACGACGAGTGATAGTCGTTGCATTAGTGGAGTGTCTGCTCTAATAATTGAGTTGTGACGACCACAGAGGTGCGCCAGCCGCCTGCGCTTCCCGTCCTGCTCGGCCTGGGGACGCTCGCGCTCGGTATCGTGCTGGGCTGGTTCGCGCCCGCGCTGGCCCGGGGTCTGGCCGACCTGATCGAGGCGACACCCCTGCCCTCGCCCGGCCTGATCCGGCTCATCGAGACCCTCCCGCTGGAGTGGTCGCTCGGGATCCTCGGCGGGCTCGGCCTCGTTGGCGGAGGTTTCGTCGCGTTCATGACGGTGGGCGAGGCGCCCCGGCTCACCGTCGCCGACGACCACCTCGAGCACGCGCAGGAGGAGCGCGAGGTGTGGATCGAGCGGTCCGACGTCGGCGCCGCGTTCCGGGACAAGAACGATCTCGTGCTCCTGCGGCCCGACGGCGGGCTGCGCGCTCGCCTCGACGCTGACACCCTCCCGGAGGCGAAGGTCCGGGGCGCGCTGGAGCAGCACCGGTGGCCGTGGCGGGACACCGACCCGTACGAGCAGCAGTTCGAGCGCTGGGTGGACGGTCGGCCCGGCTTCGCCGCCGACGAGCACGAGGCGCTCCGCCGTCGGCTCGAGGAACGCAAGGATGCCGCCGCCCGTCGCAAGGCGGACGAGGACCTGGCCGCGCTGGGCCTGGTCGCGCGAGTCCGGGACGACCGGATCCAGGTACGTCGGGCGGCGTCGGCCGGCGAGGACGCACGTGGCGCGGACCGTTGACCCGGCCCGCCACGAGGCGCGCCGGCTGGTCATCATCGACGCGGCCCTGACCGTCTTCGCCGAACGCGGGTACGACGGCGCCACCACCGCCGAGATCTGCCGGCGGGCGGGCATCGGCTCGGGCACGTTCTTCCACTACTTCCCGACCAAGCTCGCGCTGCTGCTCGCGATCCTGGCGCTCGGCACGGCCGAGACGCACGAGCAGACCGAGCTCTACGCCGAGCGCACCGACCCGCTCGGCGTGCTCCTCGACATCATCAGGCAGGGCGCCGACGACGCGGCGGACCTCCGGATGCCGGGCTTCGTGCGCGCGGTGGGCGGAGTCATGCACCTGCCAGAGGTCGCCGCCGCCCTCGACGCGGACATCCAGGCGCAGCGCGACCTGCTCCGACCCTGGGTGGAAAGGGCGCAGCAGGCGGGCGAGATCAGAAAAGACCTCACCCCGGAACAGATCACCTCGTGGCTCTACCTGCTCACCGACGGCTTCCTGGGCCGCATCGCGACGGAGGACACCTTCACGGCCAAGACGGAAAAGGCCACCCTCGTCGACACGGCCAAACGCTTCCTGGCGGCATCGTGATGCGTGTGGTCGGTAGAAGGTCAGGTGTTCGGCAACCCGGGTTACCGAACACCTGAC
>NZ_JBEZZF010000145.1:0-3511 GCF_040639055.1 Promicromonospora sp. NPDC023987
TAGAACGTCAGGTGGTCGGTAACCCGGGGTACCGACCACCTGACGTTCTACCGACCACCCTGCGCGACGACCTACAGGTGCGGGGCCACGTGCTTCTCGTAGCGGGTCAGCACCGTCGCCGCCGTCTCCGCCGTTGGCCGTGCCCAGATCTCCTCGTTGAAGATCTCCGTCTCGATATCGCCCACGTAGCCGGCGTCCCGCACCCAGCCGGTGATGGTCGCGAAGTCGATGTATCCGTCGCCCACGTGGCCGCGCGAGTTCAACGGCTCGGCCGCGAGCGGCAGCACCCAGTCGCACACCTGGTACGACGCGATGCGGTCCTCCCGTCCGGCCCGTGCGATGGACCTGCGCAGCGAGGGGTCCCACCACACGTGGTAGGTGTCGACCACGACCCCCACCTCGGACGCCGCGAACGGCGCAGCCAGGTCCAGCGCCTGCGCGAGCGTCGAGATCACCGCCCGGTCTGCGGCGAAGATCGGGTGCAGCGGCTCGAGCACTATCCGCACGCCGTGCTCGGCGGCGAACGGCACCAGGTCGGCGACCCGGTCGGCCACGCGGCCGCGCGTGGAGACCAGGTCGCGGTCCACGGTCGACGTCGGGGCGCCGCCCGGCGTCGAACCCGCCAGCCCGCCGACGACGAAGACCAGCTCAGCGGTGCCGATCGTCGCTGCCTCCTCGATCGCCAGCTTGTTGTCGTCGAGCGCGGCGCGGATCCCGGCGTCGTCGGCCGCGGTGAGGAACCCGCCGCGGCACAGCGACGACGCGCGCAGGCCGGCGTCGGCGATGATGCGGGCCGCCTGCTGCGCCCCGACGTCCTGCACCAGGTTGCGCCACGGCCCGACGGCGCCGAAGCCCGCCGTGGCCGCCGCCTCGCACGCCTCGGCGAGCGAGGCGTGCTTGACGGTTGCCGTGTTCAGGGAAGCCCTGCTCATGAGGTGAACCCGTTCGTCGTGAGGAAAGCCCGCAGACGCGCGGCGGCGAGCGGCGGGTCGAGCAGCATGCCGCAGCCGTCGGCCAGCCGGGCCAGCTCGGCCAGGTGCCGCAGCGAACGGCCGGAGTGCAGGCCGCCCACCAGCGAGAACCCGGGCTGGAACCCGTTGAGCCAGGCCAGGAACGCGATGCCGGTCTTGTAGTAGTACGTGGGCGCGGCGAAGATGTGCCGGCCCAGCGCCTCGGTCGAGGCGAGGATCTTGTGCCCGCCCGCGGCGTCCCCGGCGTCGAACGCCTGCAGGGCCGTCGAGGCGGCGGGGTAGATCGCCGCGAAGATGCCGAGCAGCGCGTCCGAGTGGCCCTGCTCGTCGCCCGCGATCAGCTCGGGGTAGTTGAAGTCGTCACCGGTGTAGAGCCGGGGCCTCGTCCCCGCGTCCGACGGCGGCAGTGCCTCCAGCGAGCGGCGCAGGCCCACCTCGTGGGCGGCGTCGAGCAGCGACACCTTGACGCCGTCTATCCGCGGCTGATGCGCTCGGACCAGGTCGAGGAACGTCGCGGTAGCGGAGTCCACGGAGTCCGAGCCCCAGTACCCGGCCAGTGCCGGGTCGAACATGGTGCCCAGCCAGTGCAGGATCACCGGCTGCTCGGCGTCGGCCAGGACGGCGTCGTACACGCGGGCGTAGTCCTCGGGACCGCGGGCCACCTTCGCCAGCGCGCGCGAGGCCATGACGATGACCTGCGCCCCGGCGTCCTGCACCAGGTGCACCTGCTCACGGTAGGCGTCGGCCACCTTGGCGAGGCCCGCGTCACCCGGCTCCAGCCCGGCGACGACGTCCGGCGCGAGCTGGTCCGTGCCGGCGCCGCAGGCGATGCGCGCGTTCACGGACGCGGCCTCGGCCGCCGACCGCCGCACGAGCTCCTGGGTAGCCGTCCAGTCGAGCCCCATGCCGCGCTGGGCGGTGTCCATGGCGTCCGCGACGCCGAGCCCGTGCTCCCAGATCCGGTGCCGGTAGGCGAGGGTCGAGTCCCAGTCGACGACGGCGGGCGCACCCGGCACGTTCTCCGCACCGATCTGCGGCACCACGTGGGCCGCCGCGAAGGCGACGCGGCTGGTCAGCGGGCCCGACGGCGTCGTCCACGGGCCCGGAGCGCTCAGCTGGACGGTCTCCGAACCGGTGACCCGGCCGTCGCCGTCGAACACGGGGAACGCGACTGCTACCCCGCTCACAGCACGATCTCCGGGATGTCGAGCCGGCGGCCCTCCGCGGACGACTGCAGCCCGAGCTCGGCGAGCTGCACGCCGCGCGCGGCCGACAGCAGGTCGTAGCGGTGCGGGCGCCCGGCGACGGCGTCGGCCAGGAACTCCTCCCACTGCAGCTTGAAGCCGTTGTCGAGGTCGCCGTTCGCGGGGACGTCGAGCCACTGGTCGCGGAACGGCTCGGTGACCGGCAGGTCCGGGTTCCAGACGGGCTTCGGGGTGTGCGAACGGTGCTGGGCGCGGCACTCGCGCAGGCCCGCGACGGCGGAACCGTGGGTGCCGTCCACCTGGAACTCGACCAGCTCGTCGCGGAACACACGCACGGCCCAGGACGAGTTGATCTGCGCCACGACATCGTCCCCGCCGGGCGTGGTGACGTCGAAGATGCCGTACGCGGCGTCGTCGGCCGTGGCGGCGTACTCCTTGCCGGACTCGTCCCAGCGGGCCGGGATGTGCGTGACCGTCTTGGCCGTCACCGTCTTGACCTGCCCGAGGATGCCCTCCAGCACGTAGTTCCAGTGGCAGAACATGTCGGTGGTCATGCCGCCGCCGTCCTCCTTGCGGTAGTTCCAGGAGGGGCGCTGGGCGGGCTGCGAGTCGCCCTCGAACACCCAGTACCCGAACTCGCCGCGCAGCGACAGGATGCGGCCGAAGAAGCCCTCGTCCACGAGCCGGCGCAGCTTCACCAGGCCCGGCAGGTACAGCTTGTCGTGCACGACGCCGACGGTCACGCCCGTCTCGGCCTGGAGCCGCGCGAGCTCGATGGCCTCGGTGAGGGTCTCCGCGGTCGGCTTCTCGGTGTAGACGTGCTTGCCCTGGCGCATCGCCTTGGCGAGCGTCGCGGGGCGCAGGTTGGTCATGGCAGCGTCGAACACGACGTCGGCGTCCGCGATGGCGGCGTCGACGTCGGTGGTCCAGTGCTCGACGTCGTGCAGCGCGGCGAGCTCCTTGAGCTTGTCCGCGTTGCGGCCCACCAGCACGGGCTCGACCTGGATCCGGGAACCGTCGGCGAGCGTCACGCCGCCCTGGTCGCGGATCGGCAGGATCGAGCGCACGAGGTGCTGGCGGTAACCCATGCGGCCGGTGACGCCGTTCATGGCGATGCGAAGTGTGGTCACGGTGCGAGACTCCATCGTCGAGACTTGGGAATGCGCTTTCCGTCCCACCATAGCGCACCCTCGGCTCGGTGCGACATGCCCGAGGTCGTGACTTTGCACCGAGGTCGGGGGGTTTGAAGAAGGGGGGGGCAGGCGCGGGGCGACCGCCGAGGTAAAAAAACCACCGGAGTGAACCAACCCCCCCACCCCAGGCGCCCCCCGGCCC
>NZ_JBEZZF010000146.1:0-3377 GCF_040639055.1 Promicromonospora sp. NPDC023987
CACGGTCCTTGGCCCAGCGGACGAAGTTCGCGACCGCGTCCCGGTCTTCCCGCAACATGTCGCGCGCGCCGTACAAGCCGACAGCGAAGTAGATCAGGGCAGCCCGGGCCGAGACAGTCGTCAGAGGGTGGCGCGGACCGACCTCGCTGCCGTCACCAGGTTGCGGAGCGACTCCGTCGTCTCGGCGTAGCCGCGGGTCTTCAGGCCGCAGTCCGGGTTGACCCAGACCAGCCGCGGGTCGATCGACTTGGCAGCCAGCGTGACCAGCTCGGTGACCTCCTCGACCGACGGCACGCGCGGGCTGTGGATGTCGTAGACGCCCGGGCCGATGCCGCGCGCGTACCCGGCGTCGGCCAGCTCCGGCACGATCTCCATCCGGGACCGTGCCGCCTCGACGGATGTCACGTCGGCGTCGAGACCGTCGATCGCGCCGATGACCTGCCCGAACTCCGAGTAGCACAGGTGGGTGTGCACCTGCGTGGCGATGTCGGCCCCCGCCGTCGAGAGCCGGAACGAGCGCACCGACCAGTCCAGGTAGCCCGCGTGCGCGGAGCGGCGCAGGGGCAGCAGCTCCCGCAGCGCCGGCTCGTCCACCTGCACGACGCCGACCCCGGCACCCTCCAGGTCCCTCACCTCGTCCCGCAGGGCCAGGGCGACCTGGTCGGCGGTGTCGCCCAGGGGCAGGTCGTCGCGGACGAACGACCACGCCAGGATGGTGACCGGGCCGGTGAGCATGCCCTTGACCGGCCGCCCAGTGAGCGACGCCGCGTACGCGGTCCACTCCACGGTCAGGGGTGCGGGCCGGGACACGTCACCCCACAGGATCGGTGGCCGCACGCAGCGCGAGCCGTACGACTGCACCCAGCCGTGCACGGTGGTCGCGAACCCGTCGAGCTGCTCGGCGAAGTACTGCACCATGTCGTTGCGCTCCGGCTCGCCGTGCACCAGCACGTCCAGGCCCAGCTCCTCCTGGAGCGCGACGGTGCTCGCGATCTCGGCGCGCATGGCGGCCGTGTACTCGGCGTCGGACAGCTCACCGCGCGCCCAGGACGCCCGGGTGCGGCGGATCTCGGCTGTCTGCGGGAACGAGCCGATGGTCGTGGTCGGCAGCGGCGGCAGGCCGAGCCTCGCCTGCTGGGCTGCGGCCCGCTCGGCATAGGGTGCGCGCTCGACGTCGGCGGGGGTCAGGGCCGCGGTCCGGTCCCGTACCTCCGGCACGACGACGCCGGGGGCCTGGGCGCGCGACCGCACCGCCGCGGTGGACTCGTCGAGCGCGCCGGCGACCGCCGTCCGCCCCGCGGCCAGGCCGGTCGCCAGCGTCACGACCTCCGCGACCTTCTGGTCGGCGAACGCGAGCCACGTCTTCAGGTCCGGATCGAGGCGGGGCTCGTCGCCGACGTCGTGCGGCACGTGCAGCAGCGACGTCGAGGTGCCGACGGCGACCGCCCCGGACCCCAGCGCGGACAGGCCGTCCAGCGTGGCCAGCCGAGCGTCGAGGTCGGCGCGCCAGATGTTGTGCCCGTCGATCACGCCCGCGACCAGGGTCTTGGTCTCCAGGCCCGGTACCGGTCCTGCGGGGACCGCGCCGCGCACCAGGTCGACGGCGATCGCCTCGACGTCGGTCCCGGCCAGCAGGGCGAGCCCGTCGCCGGCCTCGCTGCGTAGGTCACCGTAGGGCGCGGTGACCAGGATCGCGGGGCGCTCGGCCGTGCCGGTGGCTCCCGCAGCGGGGGAGAGGTCCGTGGCGAGCCGCGCGTAGGCCCGGCGGACGGCGTCGGCCACCTCGTCGAAGGGGACGTCGAGCAGGTCCGTGACCAGGGCAGGCTCGTCGAGCTGCACCCAGGGCGCGCCCGCGGCGGCCAGGGCACGCAGCAGGTCGGCGTACGCGTCGACGACGTCGTCCAGGCGGTCCAGGGGGTGGAAGCCGTCGGGTGCGCCGGCCGCGGGGTGAGCCTGCGAGCCGCGCGAAGGTCCTGCCGCCTTGCTGAGCAGAAGGAACGTCACCGGGCCGACGAGCACGGGACGGGTCACGACGGCGTGGCCGCCGTCCGCCGGGTGGGCGAGCTCGGTGAACTCGCGCACCACGCGGTCGTCCACGAACCCGATGGGGGTGTCCGGCCCGATCTCCGGGACCAGGTAGTGATAGTTGGTGTCGAACCACTTGGTCATCTCGAGCGGCGGCTTGTCACCCTCGCCGCGGGCCAGCGTGAAGTAGCCCTCCAGGGAGAGCGCGCCTTCGCTCTCGTTGGTCGAGCCTGTCGAGACCCCTGTCGAGACCAGGTCACGGAACCGTTCGGGCACCGCCCCCAGCAGCGCGACGGCGTCGAGCACCTGGTCGTAGAACGAGAACGAGCCGGGGACGGCGGCCGTCTCCGCGTCCAGGCCCAGGTCGACGAGGTGTCGCGCGGTGGCCAGTCGCAGATCGCGGGCCGTCGTCTCCAGCTCGTCGATGGTGGTGCGGCCGGCCCAGGACGCCTCGACGGCGCGCTTGAGCTCGCGGCGTCGGCCGATGCGTGGGTAGCCAAGGATCGTGGCGGGGGAAAGGGGCGTGAACTCAACTGCCATGCGTATCAGCTCCATCGGACCTGGCGTTAGCACCTTGCCCGGCTTTGGCGCTCCGGAGGCAGGTTGCTGCGGTGTCGTGGAGCCAGGACTCTCGACCGCTCTGGATGATTGACCTGGATCGTAGGCATGCCCGGGATGTGGTCGGAAAACCGTCCACGCCTCGGGATGGCATCGAAGCTTGGCGCGCTCGGTCCACAAAAAGTGTGCCAAGCGCCCGGCGTCGCCCGCCGGACCGCAGGTGCCCCAGGTGACCATGTAGCTGCTGCCAGAAACGGCCCTGAACTGGCAGCAGCTACATGGTCATCTCGGCGGGGACTCTGTGTCGCACCCGCGGTCAGCGCGGGGGCGGGCGGGCCGACGTCGGCTCGTCGCCGCCCGAGCAGTACGGCGGACCCTGCCAGCGCCGTGCTGACGACCAGCGGGCCCGTCAGCACCAGGAGTCCGATCGCCGTGCCGCCGAGCACCGGCCCGACCAGTGCGCCGAGGTTCAGCGCGGCGGTCGAGAACGCCCCGCCCATCGTCGGCGCACCGTGGGCGGACGCCATGCTGCGCGCGATCAGCGTGCCGCCGACCAACAGGGTCCAGCGGGGTGGCAGACGGCGTACGAGCGCGGCGGTCAGCGGTGCGGCGACGACCATGCCGTGCCTTGCGCGAAGACCGCGACGGCGAGCACGTAGAGCAGGACAGGGGATGCACCGCCAGCCAATGGGTTCGGTCGGATGGGATGAGATCGGCCGGTTGTTGTTGCGAAAAAAAACCAACACAACCAACAAAAAGACGCCCCCCGGGGGCGCGCGGGGGTAAGGAGTGGG
>NZ_JBEZZF010000147.1:0-3285 GCF_040639055.1 Promicromonospora sp. NPDC023987
GTCGTTGTCCTTGATGATCTTCTCGATCGGCTGCCCGGTCTGCTCGGCCGTCAGCTCGGCCACCGAGGCGGGCCGCCGTCCGCGTTCCCCCGACTTCGCTGTGGGCAGCACCGATGCGCTGTAGGCGAAAAGGGCTCCGAATCAGGAGTTCCGCCGGGCGGGGGCACGTTAGGGTCGAGCGACACGACGTCGTAGGACGTGGTCCAAAGACGAGAGTCAGAACCGAGGAGATGGACGTGAACGATCTGCTGCGGATGGATGCTGGGCCGGTAGCACGGACGGAGGGTGCTGGCTTCGGGCTCAACGACTCCATCTACAACCGGCTGCTGAAGGAACGCATCATCTGGCTGGGGTCGGAGGTGCGCGACGAGAACGCGAACGCGATCAGCGCCCAGATGATGCTTCTCGCGGCCGAGGACCCCGACAAGGACATCTGGCTGTACATCAACTCGCCCGGCGGCTCCATCACGGCCGGCATGGCGATCTACGACACCATGCAGTTCATCAAGCCGGACGTGGCGACCGTCGCGATGGGCATGGCCGCCTCGATGGGGCAGTTCCTGCTGTCCTCCGGCACGAAGGGCAAGCGGTACATCACGCCGCACGCCCGCGTGCTGATGCACCAGCCGTCGGGTGGTGTCGGCGGGACCGCTACCGACGTGCGGATCGGCGCGCAGCTCATCATGCACATGAAGAAGGTGCTCGCCGAGCTGACGGCCGAGCAGACCGGGCAGCCGATCGAGAAGATCATCAAGGACAACGACCGCGACAACTGGTTCACGGCCTCCGAGGCGCTGGAGTACGGCTTCGTCGACCACGTCGTCGAGAGCGCCGCGCTGGCCGGCGGCGGCGGCATGGCCAGCTGACCGCCCGGAAACTCATCAAGACCTGATCGACGAGGAGACCATCGTGAGTCCTGAAGCCCAGTTCGTCGCAGCCGCAGAGCGCCTTGCCGGCGCACGCGCCCGTTCGGGCGCGGGGCTGCCTTTCGCTACCGCCGGCGCCATGCCGTCCGCACGGTACGTGCTTCCCCAGTTCGAGGAGCGCACCCCGTACGGCTTCAAGCGCCAGGACCCGTACACCAAGCTGTTCGAGGACCGCATCATCTTCCTGGGTGTCCAGGTCGACGACGCGTCCGCCGACGACGTCATGGCGCAGCTGCTCGTCCTGGAGACCCAGGACCCGGACCGCGACGTGATGATGTACATCAACTCGCCCGGCGGCTCGTTCACGGCCATGACGGCGCTGTACGACACCATGCAGTTCATCAAGCCGCAGATCCAGACCGTCTGCCTGGGTCAGGCGGCCTCGGCCGCCGCGGTCCTGCTCGCCGCCGGCCAGCCGGGCAAGCGTCTCGCGCTGCCGAACTCCCGCGTGCTGATCCACCAGCCCGCGATGGAGGGTGGCGGCTACGCGCAGGCCTCGGACATCGAGATCCACGCGAACGAGCTCATCCGCATGCGTGAGTGGCTCGAGCTGACGCTCGCGACGCACTCCGGCAAGTCGCAGGAGCAGGTGCGCGACGACATCGAGCGCGACAAGATCCTCACCGCCGCGCAGGCCAAGGACTACGGCCTGATCGACGAGGTGCTGGAGTCGCGCAAGCCCGTCGCGGTCGTGACCAACTGACCTCACCGGCCGGTTCGGTCACAACCTCATCCCGACGCCGGGGCTGCCACCAATACCGGTGGACGACGAGCCCCGGCGTCGGGCATGGTGGGACACGCTGCGTAGAACATGACAAAATTGTCATGAAGTGGTGAAAGTCGGTCGTGCGACCCGCCGGGTCGCCAGGCTGACAACAGGCCACCCGTGGTGTGGAATGGATCTTAAGACCGCTCGACATCGCGGATCTGCTGGGTCAGCCGGCCTGTGCGGGACTCCGTGAGGGTGCACAAGGCGAGGAGACAGGTAGTGGTGCGAATCGGTGACGGCGCGGAACTGCTGAAGTGCAACTTCTGCGGTAAATCGCAGAAGCAGGTAAAGAAGCTGATCGCCGGGCCGGGCGTGTACATCTGTGACGAGTGCATCGAGCTGTGCAACGAGATCATCGAGGAAGAGCTCGGTGAGGCCGCGGAGCTGGGGCTGACAGAGCTGCCCAAGCCGCGCGAGATCTTCGACTTCCTCGAGCAGTACATCATCGGCCAGGACCCCGCCAAGCGCGCCCTGGCCGTCGCCGTCTACAACCACTACAAGCGGATCCAGGCGGGCGAGGCCGGCCGGTCGATCAGCCCGGACGAGCAGGACCCGGTCGAGATCGCGAAGTCCAACATCCTGCTCATCGGCCCGACGGGCACTGGAAAGACGTACCTGGCACAGACGCTCGCGAAGATGCTGAACGTGCCCTTCGCCATCGCCGACGCGACAGCCCTCACCGAGGCGGGCTACGTGGGCGAGGACGTCGAGAACATCCTGCTCAAGCTCATCCAGGCCGCTGACTACGACGTCAAGAAGGCCGAGACGGGCATCATCTACATCGACGAGGTCGACAAGGTGGCCCGCAAGGCGGAGAACCCGTCGATCACGCGGGACGTGTCCGGCGAGGGTGTGCAGCAGGCGCTCCTGAAGATCATCGAGGGCACCACCGCCTCGGTGCCGCCGCAGGGCGGGCGCAAGCATCCGCACCAGGAGTTCATCCAGATCGACACCACGAACGTCCTGTTCATCGTGGCAGGTGCGTTCGCGGGGCTGGACGACATCGTGGCCGCCCGCTCCCGCAAGCGCGGCATCGGGTTCAGCGCCCCCATGGAGTCCATCGCACGCGACGAGGACCTGTTCGCCGAGGTCCGGCCCGAGGACCTGCAGAAGTACGGGCTGATCCCCGAGTTCATCGGCCGCCTGCCGGTCATCGCCTCGGTCTCGCCGCTGGACCGCGACGCGCTGGTCCGGATCCTCACCGAGCCGAAGAACGCGCTCGTGAAGCAGTACAAGCGCATGTTCGAGATCGACGGGGTCGAGCTCGAGTTCGACGAGCCCGCCGTCGGCGCCATCGCCGAGCAGGCCCTGCTCCGCGGAACCGGCGCACGAGGACTGCGGGCCATCCTCGAAGAGGTGCTCCAGCAGGTCATGTTCGACGTGCCGAGCCGTGACGACGTCGAACGCGTGGTCATCACCCGCGACGTGGTGCTCGACAACGTGAACCCGACGGTCGTCCCGCGCAAGAACCCGGTGCGCGGCCGCCAGCCCCGCGAGAAGAGCGCGTAGCCGCCGCGGAGCGCGCCACGGGAGCGTGGGCTCGCGAGTGGTCGGTAAAAGGTCAGGTGGTCGGTACCCCGGGGTACCGAC
>NZ_JBEZZF010000148.1:0-3124 GCF_040639055.1 Promicromonospora sp. NPDC023987
AGTGTTGTTCGAAGTTTTTTAGGGCACATTGGTGGATGCCTTGGCACTAGGAGCCGAAGAAGGACGTTGTAGCCTGCGATAATCCTCGGGGAGTTGGCAGACGAGCTGTGATCCGAGGGTCTCCGAATGGGGGAACCCAGCCGAAGTCATGTTCGGTTACCCGCGCCTGAATGTATAGGGCGTGTGGAGGGAACGTCGGGAAGTGAAACATCTCAGTACCGACAGGAAGAGATATTCCGTGAGTAGTGGCGAGCGAAAGCGGATGAGGCCAAACCGTATGCGTGTCAAGCTGTCAGGCGTTGCGTGTGCGGGGTTGTGGGACCTTCTGGGAAGATCTGACAGTCTTCCGGCCAGTCAGAAAGCTGTGTCATAGTCGAACCGGGTTGAATACCGGACCGTAGTGGGTGGGAGTCCCGTAGACGAAATGGCGTGGCCTGGTGGAGGGGATCCCAAGTAGCACGGGGCCCGTGAAATCTCGTGTGAATCTGGCAAGACCACTTGCTAAGCCTAAATACTACCTAGTGACCGATAGCGGACAAGTACCGTGAGGGAAAGGTGAAAAGTACCCCGGGAGGGGAGTGAAATAGTACCTGAAACCGTGTGCCTACAATCCGTCGGAGCCTCCTTGGTAGGGGTGACGGCGTGCCTTTTGAAGAATGAGCCTGCGAGTTAGTGCTCGGTGGCGAGGTTAACCCGTGTGGGGTATCCGTAGCGAAAGCGAGTCCGAATAGGGCGACCATAGTCGCCGGGTCTAGACCCGAAGCGAAGTGATCTAGCCATGGGCAGGTTGAAGCGCCGGTAAGACGGCGTGGAGGACCGAACCCACCAGGGTTGAAAACCTGGGGGATGACCTGTGGTTAGGGGTGAAAGGCCAATCAAACTTCGTGATAGCTGGTTCTCCCCGAAATGCATTTAGGTGCAGCGTCGCGTGTTTCTTACCGGAGGTAGAGCTACTGGATGGCTAATGGGCCTCACCAGGTTACTGACGTCAGCCAAACTCCGAATGCCGGTAAGTGCAAGCGCGGCAGTGAGACTGCGGGGGATAAGCTCCGTGGTCGAGAGGGAAACAGCCCAGATCACCGGCTAAGGCCCCTAAGCGTGTGCTCAGTGGGAAAGGATGTGGAGTTGCACAGACAACCAGGAGGTTGGCTTAGAAGCAGCCACCCTTGAAAGAGTGCGTAATAGCTCACTGGTCAAGTGATTCCGCGCCGACAATGTAGCGGGGCTCAAGCACACCGCCGAAGCCGTGGCACTCACACGTTAGCCCAGCACCAGACTTGTTCTGTGTGTTCAGGTGTGTGGGTGGGTAGGGGAGCGTCGTGTGGGCAGTGAAGTCGCAGGGTGACCTAGCGGTGGAGCCTACACGAGTGAGAATGCAGGCATGAGTAGCGAATGACGGGTGTGAATCCCGTCCGCCGAATGACCAAGGGTTCCAGGGCCAGGTTCATCCGCCCTGGGTAAGTCGGGACCTAAGGCGAGGCCGACAGGCGTAGTCGATGGACAAGGAGTTGATATTCTCCTACCGGCGAAGTACCGCCCATACCGAGCCCGGTGATACTAACCACCCCGAGCCAGCATCGACACCTTCGGGTGTCACCGCTGGGGAGGCGTGGGACCTGATCCGGTAGTAGGTAAGCGTGTTAACAGGGGTGACGCAGGAAGGTAGCCAGGCGTGGCGATGGTTGTCCACGTCCAAGGTTGTAGCCCGTCCCATAGGCAAATCCGTGGGGCATGAAGGGTGAGAGCTGATAGTGACCGCTCACGCGGGAATCTGGTGATCCTATGCTGCCTAGAAAAGCCTCGACGCGAGGGACTAGCCGCCCGTACCCTAAACCGACTCAGGTGGTCAGGTAGAGAATACTAAGGCGATCGAGAGAATCGTGGTTAAGGAACTCGGCAAAATGCCCCCGTAACTTCGGGAGAAGGGGGGCCTGAACCGTTAACCCACTTGCTGGGGGACGCGGGGAGGGCCGCAGAGACCAGGGAGAAGCGACTGTTTACTAAAAACACAGGTCCGTGCGAAGTCGCAAGACGATGTATACGGACTGACGCCTGCCCGGTGCTGGAAGGTTAAGAGGACGAGTCAGCCGTAAGGCGAAGCTCAGAATTTAAGCCCCAGTAAACGGCGGTGGTAACTATAACCATCCTAAGGTAGCGAAATTCCTTGTCGGGTAAGTTCCGACCTGCACGAATGGCGTAACGACTTCTCCGCTGTCTCAACCGCGAACTCGGCGAAATTGCACTACGAGTAAAGATGCTCGTTACGCGCAGCAGGACGGAAAGACCCCGGGACCTTTACTATAGCTTGGTATTGGTGTTCGGTGCGGTTTGTGTAGGATAGGTGGGAGACTGTGAAGCCAGGGCGCCAGCTCGGGTGGAGTCATTGTTGAAATACCACTCTGATCGCTTCGGATGTCTAACCTCGGTCCGTGATCCGGATCAGGGACAGTGCCTGGTGGGTAGTTTAACTGGGGCGGTTGCCTCCTAAAATGTAACGGAGGCGCTCAAAGGTTCCCTCAGCCTGGTTGGCAATCAGGTATCGAGTGCAAGTGCACAAGGGAGCTTGACTGTGAGACCGACAGGTCGAGCAGGGACGAAAGTCGGAACTAGTGATCCGGCGGTGGCTTGTGGAAGCGCCGTCGCTCAACGGATAAAAGGTACCCCGGGGATAACAGGCTGATCTTGCCCAAGAGTCCATATCGACGGCATGGTTTGGCACCTCGATGTCGGCTCGTCGCATCCTGGGGCTGGAGTAGGTCCCAAGGGTTGGGCTGTTCGCCCATTAAAGCGGTACGCGAGCTGGGTTTAGAACGTCGTGAGACAGTTCGGTCCCTATCCGCTGCGCGCGCAGGAAACTTGAGAAGGGCTGTCCCTAGTACGAGAGGACCGGGACGGACGAACCTCTGGTGTGCCAGTTGTTCCGCCAGGAGCACGGCTGGTTGGCTACGTTCGGAAGGGATAACCGCTGAAAGCATCTAAGCGGGAAGCCTGCTTCGAGATGAGGTTTCCAGACACCCCTTGTGGTGTGAGAGGCACCCAGCAGACCACTGGGTTGATAGGCCGGATGTGGAAGACAGGACTAACGACTGTCGGAGCTGACCGGTACTAACTGCCGATAACTTCA
>NZ_JBEZZF010000149.1:0-2967 GCF_040639055.1 Promicromonospora sp. NPDC023987
GGCGGATGCGCAGCTAGATGCGCTGGTGCGGGACGTGCTGGTTCCTGCGCCGTGAGGTGTGGCCGGTGCGGAGCGGTGGTGTTCGGCGGGGGACCCGGCGGCGCGCGACGTACGGCAGTGTGCGTGACGCGCGAGCTGTCAGCCGCGGGCGTCAGCCCGCGGCGGCCGCAGCCAGCTCGGACTGGTACCCGGCGAGGTCGGACGCACCGGTCGTGAACTTGCTCGTGGCGTCGGAGAACGCGTTGAGCGTCGCGACCGGGGTGGCCGCACCGTGGGCCAGCGAGGACACGATCGTGTCGTTCGCGAACGACTCGATGGCGGTCTGCTGGTACTCGGAGAACTCGGCCGGGTCGGCGTCCGTGCGGGCGGGGATGGAGCCCTTCGCCTTGTTGAACGCGACCTGACCCTCGAGCGAGCCGACCGTCTCGAGCCATGCCTTGGCGCCCTCGGGGTCGGGCGCGCCGACCGGCAGGGTGAACGAGTCGGCCAGGAA
Organism: Promicromonospora sp. NPDC023987; assembly: GCF_040639055.1. NCBI lineage: Bacteria > Bacillati > Actinomycetota > Actinomycetes > Micrococcales > Promicromonosporaceae > Promicromonospora > Promicromonospora sp. NPDC023987. Next base: position 494 of record NZ_JBEZZF010000149.1, read on the forward strand.
GTCGAACGTCCCGTCGGTGCCGGGCACCGGGGTCGCCGTGAAGTCCGTGCCCAGCTCCTTGTCCTGCTCCTCGAACGCCGCGACGGCCCAGTCGCCCATGACGTTGAACGCGGCGTTGCCGTCGATGACCATCTGGGTGGCCTCGGGCCAGTCGAGACCGTCCCGGTCGTCGTTGGTGAAGCCCATGAGCGTCTCGAAGTCCTCGAGCGCGCTCGTGACCTCCGGACCCTCCCAGTCGGTGCTGCCGTCCCACAGGCCGGTGTACGCCTCGGCGCCCAGGCCGGCGAGCAGCACGGTCTCGAGCAGGTGCACCTGCGTCCACGTGGTGCCGACCGACAGCGGCGTGACGCCCGCCTCGTCCAGCTTCTCGAGGTCGGCGATCCAGGCGTCGAGGTCCGCGTACTCGGCCTCGGGGTCGATGCCGTTCTCCTCGAGCACCACCGGGTTGGCCCAGACGACGTTCGCGCGGTGGATGTTCGACGGGACCGAGTAGATCGCGCCGTCCTCCGTGGAGAGCCGGTCGACCAGGTCGGCCGGGAACGCGTCGGTGAGCCCGAACTCGTCGTACAGGTCAGAGACGTCCTCGATCTGCGCGGCGTCGATGTAGTCCTGCAGCTCCATGCCGGCGTGGGCCTGGAACGTGTCGGGCGGGTCCTGCGCCTGCAGACGGGTCTGCAGCAGGTCCTTCGCCGCGGAGCCCGCGCCGCCGGCGACGGCGCCGTTGACGAACTCGATGTCCGGGTGCTGGTTCTCGAACTCGCCGACCAGGGCGTCGAGTCCGGCCTTCTCCGAGCCGGCCGCCCACCAGGTGAATACCTCGACCTGGCTGCCGCCGCCCTCGCCGCCACCTTCGCCACCCGTGTCGCCGCCGCCGCACGCGGCCAGCGTGAGACCGAGAACAGCGGCTGTCGCCACCGTCGCGGTCATCCTCCGGTTCACTCGCATCTGGGGTCCCTCAACCTTCCTCGGTCGCTGGAGCACCGACCCGGGACGCCGTCGTCGTCCGCGGTGAAGGTGAAGTCTCTTCACTCGGGACGGCGCCGTTCCGCTGGACCGGCCGGGCGCGCCTGTACGCCCGTGAACCCGGGTCTATCGAACGGCCAGGCGTCCTTGGTGTCAAGAAATGAACGCAAGCGTCGCCCGATCGTGACCTGAACGTTCAGTTCGTGTATCCAAAGCCGTCATTCGGCACAGGAAGGCGGTTACCCTGGGCGCTGTGCGCGCGGATCGGGTAACACCGGGTTCGCAGACCTCACTCCGTGAGGCCAACCGAGCCCGGATCGTGAGCGCCGTCCAGCAGCGTGGGTCGCTCACGCAGATCGAGCTGGCCGGCGTCACAGGGCTGTCCCCAGCCACTATCTCGAACATCGTCAAGGAGCTGACGATCGCGGGCGTCCTGCACACCGCGCAGTCCACCCGCAACGGCCGCAGGGCGCTCCAGGTCACGCTCGCCCGCAACCTCGGGCTCGTCGCGGGCATCCGGTTCGGCATGCGCTCGCTCAGCGTCGCGCTCGCGGACGCGTCGATGCGGGTCCTGGCCGAGCAGCGCATGCCGCTCGCCCCGGACCACCGCGCCGACGCCGGCCTGCAGCGCACGGCGATGCTGGTCAGAGAGATGATGGAGGCCGTGGACGCCGACCCGTCCGAGCTGCTCGCCGTCGGCGTCGGGGTGCCCGCCCCGGTCGACATCCGCACCGGCCAGGTGGTCACCGTCGGGATGATGCGTGGCTGGGACGGCGTGCACGTCGACGAGATCCTGGGCGCCGAGCTCGACGTCCCCGTGACCGCCGACAACGACTCGACGCTCGCCGCGATCGCCGAGGCACGGTTCGGCGCCGGCGCCGGGCACGACTCGGTCGCCTACGTCCGGGTCTCCCACGGCGTGGGCGGCGGCCTCGTCCTCGGGGGACGGGCCGTGCACGGCAGGTCCGGGGTGGCCGGCGAGATCGGGCACGTGTCCGTCGACGAGCACGGCCCCGTCTGCCGCTGCGGCAACCGCGGCTGCCTCGAGATGCTCGTCGGGGCCTCCAGCCTCCTGTCGATGCTCCCGCCCGAGGCGGGCCACCTCACGCTCGCGGACCTCGTGGCCCGGGCGCGCGAGGGCGACGCCGGCTGCCGGCGCGTCGTGTTCGACGCCGGGCGCCACCTCGGCGTCGCCCTGGCCAACCTGTGCAACCTCGTGGACCCTGACGTCGTGGTCATCGGGGGCAAGCTCGCCGAGGCGGGGGAGCTGCTGCTCGAGCCGCTGCGCACCTCGCTCGGCCAGCGCGTCGTGGCGACCTCGCGCGGCCCGGTCGAGGTGGTCCCCTCGGCCTTGGGCGCGGACGCGGGAGTCCGCGGTGCCCTGGCCGCGGCCCTGGACCAGGCAAGAATGTTCGGCTCGCTAGGAGTGACGTCATGACCGCCCCCCGCCCCCGCCCGTTGAGTGCGGGCTATCTGCGCCGCCGAACCGTTTCGACGGCGCAGATAGCCCG
>NZ_JBEZZF010000150.1:0-2769 GCF_040639055.1 Promicromonospora sp. NPDC023987
GGTCGCGGCCGCGGCCTGCGGTGGGGCGGGCGCGAGCGGGGGCCGGGCGCGGCGCCGCGTGCGGGGGCGCGCCCCCCCCCCCCCCCCGCCGCCCCCCCCCCCCCCCCCCACGACCGGGAAGCCGGCCCGCGCGGGCCTGGACCAACAAGCACTCAAGAGGAGACACACCCCATGACGACACCGGTCGTCGGCAACCAGCGGACCCTCGGGTTCTCGCAGCCCGCGCCCCCGCCGCCGCTCAAGACCCCACGCATGTCGCTCAAGGTGCGCAACGCGCTGATCGGCTGGACGTTCATCCTGCCGAACTTCCTCGGCTTCGCGGTACTCACCCTGACGCCGGTGTTCACGCTGTTCTACATGTCCCTGACGGACTGGAACATCTTCGGGACCGCCAAGTGGGTCGGCCTCGAGAACTTCGCCAGGCTGGTGGGCGACAAGAGCTTCCACATAGCGCTCGGCAACACCTTCTACTACGCGGCGCTGCACATCCCGATCACCATCGTGGTGTCCCTCAGCCTCGCGCTGCTGCTCAACCAGAAGCTGCGCGGCGCCGCGTTCTTCCGCACCGTGGCGTTCTTCCCGTACATCACGTCGATCGTCGCGGTCGCCGTGGTGTGGAACATGCTGTTCAGCCCCGAGTTCGGGCCGATCAACCAGTTCCTTGGCCTGTTCACCAACGGCGAGGTGCCCGGCTGGACGGTCTCCAAGGACTGGGCCATGCCCGCCGTGATCATCGTGGGCACCTGGAAGGACATGGGCTACTACATGCTCCTGTTCCTGGCCGGCCTGCAGACCGTGCCGACCGAGCTGCACGAGGCCGCCCGGATCGACGGCGCCGGCGCGTGGCAGCGGTTCTGGAACGTCACCCTGCCCTGCCTGCGACCCACGATGTTCTTCGTCACCGTGATGGTCACCATCCAGAGCCTGAAGGTCTTCGACCTGATCCTCGTCATGACCGACGGCGGTCCGGGGCAGGCCACGCTCGTCCTGAGCCAGTACATCTTCCAGAAGGGCTTCGAGCAGTTCCAGTTCGGGTACGCCTCGGCCGTCGCCGTCGTCCTGTTCCTCATCTGCATCCTCGTGACCGTGGTGCAGTTCCTGTACAACAAGCGGAGGGATGCGTGATGGCCGCCCGTACGTCCGCGCTCCGGAAGTCCGGCCGGGTCCTGCTCTATGCGACGATGATCGTCGCGGCGGCGGGCATCATGCTGCCGTTCGGCTGGATGGTGATCTCGTCACTGAAGCTCAACAACCAGGTGTTCACGGCACCGGTGCAGTGGATCCCAGATCCGGTGCAATGGCGCAACTACATTGACATCTGGGTCAAGGCCGACATGGTCACCTGGGTGCGCAACACCCTCGTCGTATCGGTGGCCGTGACCTTTCTGCAGGTGCTGACCGGCAGCTTCGCCGCCTACGGCTTCGCCAAGATGCGCTTCCCGGGCCGCGACGCGCTGTTCCTGCTGTACATCGGCACCATCGCGGTGCCGTGGCAGTCCTACATGATCCCGCAGTTCCAGATGCTCTCGAGCTGGGGGCTCAACAACACCCTGTGGGCGATCATGCTGCTGCAGGCGTTCGGCGCCTTCGGCGTGTTCCTCATGAAGCAGTACTACGAGTCCATCCCGGACTCGCTGTCGGAGGCGGCGCGCATCGACGGGCTCTCCGAGTACGGGATCTGGTGGCGCATCATCATGCCGCTGTCGGTGCCGGCCCTGGCGTCCCTGACGATCATCACGTTCGTCCAGACCTGGAACGACTACCTCGGCCCTCTCATCTACCTGCGTGAGCGGCCGCTGTGGACCATCCAGCTCGGCCTCCAGTCGTTCATCGGGGAGTACAACGCCGAGCACGCGCTGATCATGACGGGCTCGGTGCTGTCGGTGCTGCCGATCGCGCTGATCTTCCTCTTCGGCCAGCGCTACTTCATCCAGGGCATCGCGACGACGGGCGTCAAGGGATGACCACCGCGGACACCGCGGGGGCAGCCCCGCGCCGCCGGCCGCTGATCGGGCCGGAGACCTACGAGATGGTGTTCGGCACCGTCTACACCGGGCTGATGACGAACCTGCTCCTGGCAGTCGCGTGCCTGCCCCTCGTCGTGCTGCTCGCGGCGACGGACCCCGGGACGACGTGGCCGTACCTCGCCGTGGCGGCGCCCCTGCTCGGGCCGGCCCTGGCGGCTGCGTTCGCGGTGTTCGCCGCCTTCAGCTCCGACGGGTCGACGGCAGTCGTGCGCACCTTCGTGCACGCATGGCGCAAGCACCTGCGTCGGGGCCTGGCGATCGGGGCGCTCGCGACGGGCGCCGTGGTCGTCGCAGCCGTCGACGTGGCGTTCTTCTGGGGCCGCACCGCGGGTGCGGTGGCCATCCCGGTGCTCGTGTCCCTCGCGGTCGGCGCGGTGCTGACGGCGGTGCTCGCGCTCGCGGCCGTGCCCGAGATGCTGGGGGCGCGCCTGCGTGCGGTGCTGCTCGCCGCCGTCGTGCTCGGGGCGCGGCGCTGGTACCTCTCGGCGGGGGCGGCTCTGGTACTGGCGCTGCTGGTGTCGGTGCTGGCGGCCCGCCCGGTGGTGGGTCTCGGCTTCGCCGCCGCACCGCTCCTGTACGCGATCTGGGGCATCTGCCGCTTCACCCTCCGCGTGCCCCGGTAGCCGGGTAGCCCGGGTAGGCCGCGCAGGGTGGTCGGTAGAACGTCAGGTGGTCGGTAACCCGGGGTACCGACCCCCTTCCGGTTTGACCGGGAGGGCGCGCACGGCGTAACGTCATACAG
>NZ_JBEZZF010000151.1:0-2687 GCF_040639055.1 Promicromonospora sp. NPDC023987
CCTCGCGGTGTCGGGCCTCGGTACCCGCGACCAACTCTGCACTCGGCGAATCCGGGTGCGTCGAAGTCTGCACCCGACGGGTACCTACCGGCACACTGCCCGGCCCGACCCCTGCCCTCTGCCCCGCCCGGCCCGGCACCGCCCGGCACAACCCGGCACAACCCGGCACGGAACGAGACACGCGGGCCGAGCAGGATGCAGGATGGGTCCCATGCTCAACGCCGATGACCCGGTCGACATCAAGCCCCGCTCCCGCACGGTGACCGACGGCCTGGAGGCAACCGCGTCGCGCGGGATGCTCCGTGCCGTAGGGCTGGGCGACGAGGACTTCGCGAAGCCGCAGATCGGCGTCGCGAGCTCGTGGAACGAGATCACGCCGTGCAACCTCTCGCTCGACCGGCTCGCGGGGGCGACCAAGCAGGGCGTGCACGCGGCGGGCGGCTACCCGCTGGAGTTCGGCACCATTTCGGTGTCCGACGGCATCTCGATGGGCCACGAGGGCATGCACTTCTCGCTCGTGTCCCGCGACGTCATCGCCGACTCGGTCGAGACCGTCATGCAGGCCGAGCGACTGGACGGTTCGGTGCTGCTGGCCGGGTGCGACAAGTCGCTGCCGGGCATGCTCATGGCGGCCGCGCGCCTGGACCTCTCCAGCGTGTTCCTCTACGCCGGCTCGATCATGCCCGGCTGGGTCAAGCTCGAGGACGGCACGGAGAAGCAGGTCACGATCATCGACGCGTTCGAGGCCGTCGGGGCGTGCGCGCGGGGGCTCATGAGCCAGGGCGACGTCGACCGGATCGAGCGGGCGATCTGCCCCGGCGAGGGTGCCTGCGGCGGCATGTACACCGCCAACACGATGGCGTCGGCGGCCGAGGCGCTCGGTATGTCGCTGCCCGGGTCGGCGGCGCCGCCGTCGGCCGACCGCCGACGGGACACGTGGGCGCACCGCTCGGGCGAGGCGGTGGTGAACCTGCTGCGCCAGGGCATCACCGCACGCGACATCATGACCAAGGAGGCGTTCGAGAACGCGATAGCCGTCGTCATGGCGTTCGGCGGGTCCACGAACGCGGTGCTGCACCTGCTCGCCATCGCGTACGAGGCCGAGGTCGACCTCACGCTCGACGACTTCTCCCGCGTCGCCGACCGCGTGCCGCACCTGGGCGACCTCAAGCCCTTCGGGCAGTACGTGATGAACGACGTCGACCGGATCGGCGGCGTGCCGGTGATCATGAAGGCGCTGCTGGACGCCGGGCTGCTGCACGGCGACGTCATGACGGTCACCGGCCGCACCATGGCCGAGAACCTGGCCGACATCGCGCCGCCCGACCCGGACGGCAAGATCCTGCGGGCCATGGACGACCCGATCCACAAGACTGGCGGCATCACGATCCTGAACGGGTCGCTCGCACCGGAGGGCGCCGTCGTGAAGTCGGCGGGCTTCGACTCCGACGTGTTCGAGGGGACGGCGCGCGTGTTCGAGCGCGAGCGCAGCGCGCTCGACGCCCTGGAGGACGGGACGATCCAGGCGGGCGACGTCGTCGTCATCCGCTACGAGGGCCCCAAGGGCGGACCGGGCATGCGCGAGATGCTCGCCATCACCGGCGCCATCAAGGGTGCGGGGCTCGGCAAGGACGTCCTGCTCATCACGGACGGCCGGTTCTCCGGCGGGACCACCGGCCTGTGCGTCGGGCACATCGCGCCGGAGGCCGTCGACGCCGGGCCCATCGCGTTCGTGCGCGACGGCGACCGCATCCGCCTCGACGTGGCGTCCAAGACCCTCGACGTCCTGGTGGAGCCGGCCGAGCTGGCGGCCCGTGCGGCGGGCTGGGCGCCGATCCCCCACGCGTACACGCGGGGCGTGCTGGCCAAGTACTCGAAGCTGGTCCAGTCGGCGTCGAAGGGTGCGGTGCTCGCGTAGCCGAGGCAGCCGGCGGTCAGGCCGACAGCCGCGGCGGCTGAGGGCCTGGAGCAGGTCAAATGTGGCTCGTTGATCTGGGTGGCGTGGAGGACGGTCGCCAGCCTCCACGGTGACGTGAAGAGTTATCCACAGATTCCAGATAGCACGTGCGCATCATACAAAGGTTCGAGAGAATGGAGTCATCGAGATGGTGACGAGCGGGGCGGGGGTGGGTACCGGTGGAGCGGTCGATGAACTACCCGGCTGGTGGTCTGCCTCCCGCGGGTTCGATCGAGGAGGCGTTGGCCCGGATCGAGGATGCCGCAGCTGATCTGGCGGGCCTGGTTGGTCCGGAGGCGCTGGACGGGTGGGACGCGCCGAGCGTCACGCGTCTGGTGGAGGCGCAGGCCCGGGTCCGTCGGCTCACGGGCCGGTTGGACGGGGTGCGGTACACCTTGTTGCCGCGGATCGAGGCTGAGGGGTCGTGGCGTTCGGGCGGGATGGCGCGCACCTTCACGTCCTGGCTGCGCCTGCGTGAGGGCATCTCGGCGGCCACGGCGAGCAAGGACATGACGATGGCCCGCCGGCTGGCGACCGCGCTGCCGGTGACGCGGGAGCGGCTGGTCGCGGGTGACCTGGGGGTGGATCACGCGCGGGTGATGACGGAAGTCGCGCCGACCAGCGAGACCCGCACGGACGCCCTGGCGTGGCTCATCGATACCCGTACGGGTGAGACGACGACGCCGGAGCGGTTCGTGCAGACCGTGCCGGTCGACTTCCCGGACCCGGT
>NZ_JBEZZF010000152.1:0-2585 GCF_040639055.1 Promicromonospora sp. NPDC023987
GTGCCGGCGTCGCCGGCGGGCCGCGCTCTTGTCTTTGGGGGGGGGGGCCCCGCCCCCCCCCCCCCCCCCCCCCCCCCGACGGTGGTCCGGGTTTGCATCGTCGGGGACCAAGCGCAGCGCGCGGGTCAGAAACCTCCGCATCGCCTCGGGCGAGACGTCCGCCCAGTCGACGTCGTCCTCCGGCGGCCCGGAGAACAGCATCGCCAGCCGGACCGCGTCCACCCCGTGCCGGTCCAGCTCTGCCGCCAGGTCCACACCGTTGCCCAGCGACTTGCTCATCGCCCTGCCGTGGTTGACCACCTGGCCCTGGTTCATCAGGCGCGCGTACGGCTCGGACGAGGGCACCAGGCCCATGTCGTAAAAGACCTTGGTCACGAACCGCGCGTACAGCAGGTGCATGGTCGCGTGCTCGACCCCGCCCACGTACAGCGCGGCCGGCATCCATCGGGCGGCGTCCTCGGGACGGAACGGGCCGCCCTCGTACCCCGGCGACAGGTAGCGCAGGAAGTACCAGGACGAGTCCACGAACGTGTCCATCGTGTCGGTGTCCCGCTCGGCAGGGCCCCCGCACCGCGGGCACGTCGTCCGCACCCAGTCCTGCGCTCCGGCGAGGGGCGAGACGTCTCCGGGGACCAGCTGGTCGCCCTCCAGGTGGGGCAGCTCGACGGGCAGCTGGTCGTCCGGCACGACGACCTCGCCGCAGCCCGGGCAGTGCACGACAGGGATCGGTGCGCCCCAGTAGCGCTGCCGGGAGACCAGCCAGTCGTGCAGGCGATAGCTCGTGCCGTCCGGCCCGTCCTGCCGACCGATCCAGTTCCGCTGCATCGTCAGCACGTGCGCCGGCCAGCCCGGCTCCAGCAGCGACATGTCGTCCAGCAGCCGGTCCGCGTACGCGGTGATCCGGAAGAACCACTGCGTCAGGCTGCGGGCGACGACGGTGGCGCCGCAGCGCTCGCACGCGCCGTCGACCACCTGCTCGTTGGCGAGCACCGTCCGGTCGTCGGGGCACCAGTTCACCTCTGCCGCGGCGCGATAGGCCAGACCTCGCTCGTGGAGCCGGGCGAACAGCCACTGGGTCCAGCGGTAGTACTCCGGCTCGTGGGTGTGCACGCGCCGTGACCAGTCGAACGAGACGCCGTAGCGGCGAATCGACGCCGCCTGCGTCGCGATGTTCGCTTCCGTGAACCCGGCCGGATGTTCACCCCGGCGGATCGCCGCGTTCTCCGCCGGCAGACCGAACGAGTCCCAGCCGACCGGGTTGAGCACGTCGAAGCCCTTGGCCCGCCAGTACCTGGCTACGACGTCGGTGATCGCGAACACCTCGGCATGACCCATGTGCAGGTCCCCCGACGGGTACGGGAACATCGTCAGCAGATAGCGACGCGGCCGGGCGCCGTCGTCGGACGCCTGGAAGAGGCGACTCTCCGCAGGGTCGTCGCCTGCCGGTCCTGGGGTGCCGTACGTATCACTCATCGCTCTCGCTCTCCGGTGCGTCGATCGGGTCCAGGCACGAAAAAACCCCTCACGAGGAGGGGCTGCCGCACCGGGTGTGCCCGATCGAGGGCGGAGCCGGTGCGGCTACGTAAGAGGCGAGCGTGTGTTGCGCATGCCTCCACGATACGTGGGCCGGCCGAGCCAGGTAAAGAGGGCTCCGGGCGGGAGCGCGGCGTACGGCCTGACCGCAGGTTCGGACGTCCGGAGGTACGGCGTCCGGAGGTACGGGCGCCGGCTCGGTCCGCCGCCAGCGAGGTCCGAGCCGGCGCCCGCGCCGGAGGACGGGCACCGTGGTTCGGCGTGCCCCCAGCGCACTCCGAACCACGGCTCCCGCCCGACGCGCCGGAGCTCGGCCCGCCCCCAGCGAGGTCCGAACCCTGTCCGCGTCGCACCTAGGACGCGGACGCCCCCTGGAAGTCACAGCACTGCAGGACAGCTCCCCATGTGATCTGGATCACAGTCCCGCCGGATGACGGTGTGCGACGCGCGGTTCCTCGCACAGCCGCCCGGGCCGAATATGGGCTCGAAGCGGACTTCGTAGGAGAAATCGAAAAAACTCCCACAAGTGCTGTGACATCCGAGCAGCCCGCGCGTCTGGGCTACATGGAACACACCGAGCACCCCGAACTTGTTCGTCTGGGCGCCCAATACCTGCGCGCGTACGCGGACGGCGACGCCGTCAACCTCTACCGCCTCGCCGACGCGTGGGGGGCGAGCGAGCTGATCGCCGCCACCTGCGAGGTCGCCCTCGCGGTCATCCACGCGACGGCCGGACCACAGGGCCTGGACGCCGTATCGACCACGTTCGCGACCAACCGGAGGTAGGCACCGATGAACAGGACCGAGCCCGCTGCCGAGGACCCCGGGGCCGACGATCCCGAAGACTTGCGCGGAACCAGCGTGGTGGTGCGATCATTGGCCAGCGCATCAAAACCGGACACTATGGGCAGAGGGAGCCAAGACCGCGTGACCACGACTGGTGACCTTCGGATCGATGACTGGGTCGTGCATCGTCCGAACGTCGTGCGTTCGGTCGCTGCCCGCGTCCCCGGCATCGACGCCGAGGAAGCCGCCAGCCGCGCCCTGGAAAA
>NZ_JBEZZF010000153.1:0-1924 GCF_040639055.1 Promicromonospora sp. NPDC023987
GGTCAGGGCGTTCACCTCGGTCCGGCGGCCGGTGAGGTCGTATGACGTTCTACCGACCACAGGTGGCCGGGCCGCCCCGTCAGCCCTTGACCGAGCCCGACATCAGGCCGCCGACGAAGTACTTGCCGAGCACGATGTAGACCAGCAGCGTCGGCAGGGACGCGAACAGCGCGCCGGCCATCGAGACGCCGTAGTTCTGCAGCAGGGCACCGTTGGCGAGGTTGTTCAGCGCCACGGTGACGGGGCCGTTCTGGGACGACGAGAAGAACACGGCGAACAGGAAGTCGTTCCAGGCCGACGTGAACTGCCAGATGAGCACCACGACGAAGCTCGGGATCGAGATCGGCAGCACGATCGACCAGTACGTCCGCAGCATGCCCGCGCCGTCGACGCGGGCGGCCTCGATCAGCTCGTGCGGCACGGTGGCGTAGTAGTTGCGGAAGATCAGCGTCGTGATCGGGATGCCGTAGACGACGTGCAGCAGGATCAGCGTCGGCACACCCGTCGGGATGCCGAGGTCGAGGACCAGCTGCGTGAGCGGGATCATCACCGCCTGGTACGGGATGAACATCCCGAACAGGATCACCGTGAACACGATGTTCGCGCCGCGGAAGCTCCACCGGGCCAGCACGAACCCGTTCAGGGAGCCGAGGAACGCCGCGATGATCGCGCTGGGCACCACGACGGCCACCGAGCGCAGGATCGAGGGGGCGAGCGCGGTCCAGGCCGTGGCCCAGTTGTCCAGGGTCCAGATCTGCGGAAAGGCCCAGGCGCGGCTCGGGTCGGCGTCGCCGGTGCCCTTGAAGCTCGTCACGAGCAGCACGTAGACCGGGATGAGGACGATCAGGAGGAAGAAGATGAGGCCCGCGTACTTCAGCGTGCGGGTCAGCGCGTACCGGTTCTTGCTGGTCGGCGGCGGCCTGCGCACCGTCGTGCGGGGCGCTGCGAGCTGGTCGGTGGCGGCGGTCATCGCTTCTCCTCGCGGTTCGTGCGGATCAGGTAGGGCACGATGACGAGCGCGACGATGATCAGCAGGATCGAGCCGACGGCCGCGGAGTTCGCGTAGTCGAAGCTCGACTTGAACACGTACATGTCGACCGCAGGGACCTTGGTCTGGTAGTTCGCCGGCTTGGAGATCGACATGATGAGGTCGAACGCCTTGAGCGACATGTGGCCGATGATGATCAGCGCGGACAGCGCGACGGGCGAGAGCTGCGGGAACAGGACGTACCGGTAGAGCTTCCACTCGCTGGCGCCGTCGACCCGGGCGGCCTCGCGCAGCTCGTCGGGGATGCCGCGGAACCCGGCGAGGAACAGCGCCATGACGTAGCCGGAGAGCTGCCAGATCGCGGGGATGGCGATGGCGATGATGCCGAACGTGACGTTGTTCCACCAGTTGTTCTGCAGGAAGTCGAGCCCGACCATCTGGAACAGGCGGTTGAGGCCCGAGGCCTGCTCGTCCTGGTTGGAGTTGAGCAGCCAGCGCCACACCACACCCGAGGCGACGAACGAGACCGCCATCGGGAAGAGGTAGACCGAGCGGAACAGCCCCTCGCCCTTGATCGGCTTGTCGAGCATCCAGGCCCACAGGAAGCCCATGATCATGGTCCCGGCGAGGAACACGACCGTGTACAGCAGCAGGTTCATCAGCGAGTGCTGGAAGTCCTCGGTGGCCAGCAGGTCGAAGTAGTTGGTGAACCACACGAAGGCGGCGGGCTCCTGCCCGGTGGCCTGGGCGGCGGTGTGGTTGTCCGTGAAGGACGTGGAGAAGTTGGCGGCGATCAGTCCGTAGACGAAGACGCCGACGAGGATCAGGGACGGAGCGAGCATGAGGAGCGGTGGTCCGACTCGCCGCAGTTTCTTGAGCATGTGGGGTACCTCGGTCGTGGGCGCAGCCGCGCGCCGCCGGGAGGGGGACCCGGCG
>NZ_JBEZZF010000154.1:0-1883 GCF_040639055.1 Promicromonospora sp. NPDC023987
CGTTGGACCGGGCGCGGGAGGCGCAGGATGCGGCGCAGGCGGCTGCGGGGTCGAAGGACCGGTGGCAGGACCTGGCCGATGGTGCGAAGGACGAGGCGGAGAAGGCCGAGTACGAGCAGAAGGCCCAGCAGGCTGGTGGTGACGCGGACCAGGCCGCCGGGGTGCTCAGCTCAGCGAAGTCGACCGTGGAGTCGGCGGTGTCGGATCGGGATCGTGCGGCGGGGCATGCGGTCGACCAGATCGAGGAGATCACCTCCAGCGATGATCTGAATGATGGGTGGTGGGACAACTGGGGTTCCAAGCTCGTCGCCGCGATCGCGGACATCGCCGACATGATCTCCACCATCGCCGGGATCCTCGCGATCATCGTCGCGTTCATCCCCGTCGTCGGCACCGCCCTGGCGGGAGTGCTGATCGTCATCGCGGCAGTCGCGGCGATCGTCAGTGCGGTCGCGAACATCACGCTCGCCGCCACGGGTGAGCGGTCCTGGGCGGAGGCGGGGATCGCGATCGCCGGCGCGGCGTTGTCGTTGATCGGTCTGGGTGGTGCTGCCAAGGCCGCGACTGGGTTGGCGAAGGGCATCAGCAAGGGTGCGTTGAGGTCGGGCAAGAACTGCAAGTTCGGGTTCGGGAAGTGCTTCGTCGCCGGGACCCTGATCCATACCCCGGACGGCCCGCGGCCGATCGAGGACATCGCGGTCGGCGACAAGGTCTGGGCCCACGACGTCATCACCGGGCGGGACGAGCCGCAACTGGTCGTCGAGACGTTCGTCCGCACCACGACCGAGCTGTTCCACCTCACCATCAACGGCGAACGGGTCTCGACCACGGCAGAGCACCCGTTCATGGTCTACGGCCGCGGCTGGCTGGACGCCGCGTTCCTCCAGGTCGGCGACCTTCTGGTCACCCCCGAGGGCACCACCGTCCCGGTCGAGGCCATCGAGACCGAGACCCGGACCGAGGCGGACGCCGAGACGGTCTACAACTTCCACGTCGAGACCCGCCACAACTACTATGTCTACGCTGGCACTGTCCCGATCCTGGTCCACAATGCCGCCCACGGTGGCCCGAACGGCACTTACGAGCCGAACCCGAAACATGGCCTGAGCCAGCGTGGTAAGGCCGCACCCGAGCCGGCGGACGGGCAAAAGGCACTGGATCGCTCGGTGTCCTACAAGGACACTACGACCCGGCGTGTGGCTGTGGACAAGGAGAACGGGGAATTCGTCGTGCTCGATGAGCACGCACCTGGGAAGTTCCATGGTCACGTTCGGGAGTGGAACGGAACGCCGGAGCAGCAGGGGCTCAGGGACGAGATGAAGAATGCACTCGTGAAAAACGGCGATGTGAACAGAAAGGGGAAGATCCTGTGAACCTGGAGTACTACAAATCGGAAGAGATTGACCGCAGGAAATTCCTGGCGGCCATCAAGGATGGCGAATCATTGCCTCTGCGTGAAGCGATGATATCTGCGGCCTTTCACATCGACGACTGGGAATGGTTGCAGGGAAAATACGTCGAGCTTCTTGGACATGACGATCCCTGGGTGCGGAAAGTCGCGGCCACCTGCCTGGCCCATGTGGCACGAATCCACCATCGTCTGGATGTCGCAATGGTTCGCCCATTGATCGAAGCGCTCCTGAATGATCCGGAGACCCGTGGCCATGCCGAGGACGCGCTTGAGGACATTGAAGACGTGATGCCCGTGGACGGCTCTGCAGGCTAGATCTTCGTGGCCGACATTCACGGAAGCACCACCTTGGCACCTGGACGGACCTCGCCCTGGGGCTAGCCTCGATCATTCACTTGGTGGGTAGCCCGGCCTGAGCGGTTCGTCCGATTTGGTGGTTGGCGCGTCTTGGGCATGGTTGCCGTGCGCGTGT
>NZ_JBEZZF010000155.1:0-1851 GCF_040639055.1 Promicromonospora sp. NPDC023987
GTCGACCCGTAGCCGGGCGGCCAGCTGCTGCGGGCTCCACTGCTCGGTATCGAGCTTGTCCTCCAGCCATGCCCGCAGCCGGGGACGGGCCGCGAGGTCAAGTCCCTGGGAGTGGTGTAACCGTTTCGTGATCCTTCGTGGTGGTGGGTTGGGTTAGAAGGGCGTTTCGCCGGTTTCGTACCAGTGGATGACGAGGTCGGCCATGCGGATCGCGGGGTCTGTGTCGTGGTCGTGGTGGAGGTTGGCCTCGCCCGTGAGGTTGCCGTCGGTGTCGAAGGCCTCGTCGGGCCAGGAGACGGGGCGTCCGGTCTCGTCCCAGAAGCCGGACCAGCCGGTGTCGTGCAGGAGCTGGGTGTCGGTGCGCGGGTCGGTGGGGTCGAGGGTGGTCATGCGGCCTCCAGCTCCAGGGTCGGCTCGGTGGGCAGGTCGCCTGCTGCCGGGCGGGGTGTTCGGGTGCGGGCGATGACGTCCAGGCCGAGGTAGCGGCGCGCTTCGGTCCACTCGTCGTGCTGCTCGGCCAGGACCGCGCCGACCAGGCGGACGATGGCGTCGCGGTCAGGGAAGATGCCCACGACGTCGGTGCGGCGCCGGATCTCCCGGTTCAGGCGCTCGTTGGGGTTGTTCGACCAGATCTGCCGCCAGATCTCGCGGGGGAAGCCGGTGAACGCGAGCACGTCGGCGCGTGCGGCATCGAGATGGTCGTGCACGTCGGGCAGGCTGCCGGCGACGGTGTCCAGGAGCTTGTCGAACTGGGCCTGCACGGATTTCTCGTCGGGCTGGTCGTAGACCGAGTGCAGCATCGCCTTGACGGCCGGCCACTGGGACTTGGGGCAGGTGTCCATCAGGTTCTTCGCGTAGTGGGTGCGGCACCGCTGCCAGGTCGCGCCGGGCAGGTTCGCGCCGATCGCGTCCACGAGGCCGGCGTGCGCGTCGGAGGTCACGAGCATGACGCCGGTCAGGCCGCGGGCGACCAGGTCGGCGAACAGGGTGTTCCACGCGGTCTTCGTCTCTGAGGTGGCGACCCTCAACCCCAGGACCTCGCGGTGGCCGTCGGCGTTGACACCGGTCACGACCAGAACCATCGCGGTGGTCACGCGCCCGTCCTCGCGGACCTTCATCGACAGGGCGTCCGCGGCCAGGAACGTGAACGGCCCGGACTCGTCCAGCCGCCGGGTCCTGAAGGCGGCGACCTGCTCGTCCAGGTCCTTGGCCATCCTGCTGACCTGGGACTTCGACAACGACGTGATCCCCAGGGTCGCGACGAGCTTGTCCATCCGGCGGGTGGAGACCCCGGCGAGGTAGCAGTCCGCCACGACCGCGATCATCGCCTTCTCGGCCCTCTTGCGCCGGTCCATCAGCCACTCCGGGTAGTACGACCCCTGCCGCAGCTTCGGGACCGCGACGTCGATCGTGCCTACCCTCGTGTCCAGATCCCGGTGCCGGTACCCGTTCCTGCTGTTGACCCGCTCTGGGGACGGGCGGCCGTACTCCGCCCCGCACACGGCATCGGCATCAGCCGAGACGAGCGCGTCGATCATCGTCGACAACAGGTGCCGCATCAGGTCCGGGGACGCGTCGGCCAGGGCCTCGCCGAGCACGCCGGCGGGGTCGATAATGGAAGGTGCGGTCATCGTGATGCTCCGTTCGAGAGTGCTGTGAGACGTTCACTCGAAGGATCACGCGGTGGCCGCACTTCGTCCTGTCGGACGATCACGCCGACCGCGTTACACCACTATCTGGGACTCAACTCCGCGATATCTTGGACTCCTTCGGGCGGCGGGCCCGGGCCTCGGCCCTGGCTTGCGCGACCAAGGGCTTGTAGCGCCCGTCATCGGCCCGGTTCCTGGCCAG
>NZ_JBEZZF010000156.1:0-1840 GCF_040639055.1 Promicromonospora sp. NPDC023987
CAGGGAGTGGTCCACGCTCCCACCCCCCCCCCCGACCCAGCGATCGGACCGACCAGCGATCAGCTAGACCAGCGATCGGGCCGACCAGCAGGTCAGCTCAGAGACCTGCCACGAACCTGGACACGATCGCCCGCCACTGCTCCTTGACCTCGTCGTTGCGCTCCGGGGTCGGCGACCCGAGGTGCTGGACGACCAGCGAGGCCGCCCCGTCCTTCTTGGGCTCGCTGATGACGATGACCGACTCCCCCTCGTACCCCTTGGCACGCCAGGTGATGCGCTTCTCCGTGCCGCTGACCCGGACCTCGCCCACGATGAGTGCGACGACGTCGGCGTCACCGGCGGCGAACTCGCTCCAGGCACGCATGAGGTCGTCCATGCCGAGCGTCGTCGATCTGCTGACGCTCGTCTGGAACGTGCCGTCCGGCCGCTGGCCGGGCACACGCCTGCCGATGTGCTGCTCGTAGGCGACGGCGGTCGACTGGGCCCACCACCCCGGGTTGTCGATCTTCCCGTCGAGCTCTCCGAGCACCGCAGAGGCGATCTCGTGGTGCGTCAGCTCGGGCGCGCCGATGCCCGTGAGGTACGCGAGCCAGTCGTCCCAGCCTCTGCCGGTCGCGCGCTCGACGGCCTGGATGCGGGAGCTCGTCGCCATGCCGACCATCCTGGCACGCGCCACCCACATCGGGTTCGGCTCAGCGCCGCACCGGGTACCTCAGGTGCAGGGCGCGCCGCCCCTGCACGGCGACGGGGTCCTCCAGCAGCACACGGGTGCCGAGCTCCGCGAAGTACGAGATCCCCTCACCCAGCAGCACGGGCGCGAGGCTGACGCAGATCTCGTCGACCAGCCCGAGCGTGATCGCCTGCTGGGCCACGCTCGCGCTCGCGATGGTGACGTCCTTGCTGCCCGCGATCTCCTTGGCACGTTCGATCGCCGTTCCGACGTCGCCGACGAACGTCGTCCGGGGCCAGCGGGCCGCGTCGTCGGGCGTGCGGTGCGTGACCACGACGACGGGGGCGCCCACGGGGTGCATGTCGCCCCACCCGTCGGTGATGTCGAACAGCCGCCGGCCCGAGACGAGGGCACCGACGCCCTCGGTCAGGTCGCGCAGCATCACCGCGCTCGCCTCGTCCACCGTGAGCGAGATGTCCTCGTTGGCGCTCGGCACGACCACGTCGCCCGCGCCGTACCAGTCGAAGAGATCCTCGATGCCGTCGTCCGGGTCCGCGATGAACCCGTCCAGCGACATCGTCATGTGTGTGAAGACCTTGCTCATTGTCCTCCCCCTCCGGTTTCCCTGACCGTACGACTGCAGGGAACCGCAGTACTCATCGGTGAACGGCTCACTACGCTGGGGCGATGAACCAGTGGGACCTGATCGACGGCGTCGTCGAGCTCCCGGACGGCAGGCGGGTGCGCGGCACGGGCCTGCGCAGTCCGCGGCGGGATGCCCCTGCCCCGGACTTCGCGCTCTACCTGCTCGGCAAGGACCCACGGCCCGAGTGGGAGTACCAGTGGGTCCGCTGGCGCGACTTCCGCCTGCCCGACTCGACGGAGCAGGCCGTCGCCGCCCTGCGGGAGGCGCATGCGCGGGCGGAGTCCGAGCGGGTCGAGATCGCCTGCGGCGGCGGGGTCGGCAGGACCGGCACGGCACTGGCGGTCCTGGCCATCCTGAGCGGCGTGGTGCCCGACGACGCCGTGGCCTGGGTCCGCGCGCACTACCGGCCTCGCGCCGTGGAGACCCGGCGTCAGAGGCGCTGGGTGGTCACGGCTCTCACGCGTGGTCGGTAGAACGTCAGGTGTTGGGGGGGGTGTGGGGGGGGTGGGCGGGTGGGGGGGTGG
>NZ_JBEZZF010000157.1:0-1814 GCF_040639055.1 Promicromonospora sp. NPDC023987
GCCCGGCGGGGTGCCGCCGGACAGACCGAGGGTAACCGAGTGTTGCGCTATCGTCACTCGTATCATAAGTTATGAACTGGGTCTCGACGAGCTCGACCACCGGTTCAGTTTCGGCTCGACCACCGACCTGTCTCCCGGGGTCACCGTTCCCGGGCCAGCAGGCTCTCCTTGACGGGCAGCCCGTAGCGGAACCCGCCCAGCGTGCCGTCGGTGCGCAGGATGCGGTGGCACGGCACGAAGAGCGCTGCCGCGTTCATCGCGCATGCTCCGGCCGCCGCACGGACCGCGGCGGGCCGGCCAGCCCGCGCCGCGTACTCGGTGTACGTCAGGCGTTCGCCGGCCTTCACCTCGCGCAGCACGTCCCAGGCGTGCGTCCGGAACGGGCCGCTCGCCTGCCGTACGGGAACCCGCCCGGGTGCCCCGTGGTCGCCGTCGTAGTAGGCGCGGACGGCGTCGGTGGCCTCGGCGAGCACGCCGTCCGACGTCGACGGCCGGGCAAGCTGTCCCGGACCGGTGGCGGGCCGGAGGGTGGGATGGACGAGGGCGAGCAGCGCGTCGACGTCGGCGGTCCAGCCGGCGGCGAGCACCGCCTCCTGGGCCGCGGTGCCGGAGGCTCCGTCGGGCACGGTGCCGACGAGGATGCTGAAGGCGCCGTCCGGGGTGGTCAGGGTCGTGGCGTGCATGGTGTTCCTTCCGGGAGATGAGTCGTCAGCCGCACGGGTCGCTCGGGTGGCGTCTGACAGGTCAGGCGGAGCGCCAGAGGTGCATGGCGGCGTACGAGCGCCAGGGGGCCCACACCGCGCCGCGCCGGGCGAGCTCCTTGAACTGGTGGGGCCGGGGCGTGTCGGCCGAGACCAGGCCGAGGTGGCGTGCGCCGGCGAGCAGGGCGACGTCGCCGTCCATGAGGACGTCCGGGTCGCCGAGCACCCGCAGCGAGACGTACCCGGCGGTCCAGGGGCCGATGCCGGGCCGCGACACGAGACGTCGGCGTAGGTCGTCGGGGTCGTCACCGACGCTAAGGGCGAGGGTGCCGTCCGCGAGGTCGCGGCTGGCGCCGAGCACGGTCGCGAGGGTGCGGGCCGGTAGACGGAGGTACGCCTCGGCGCCGCTCGCGCCGCGCGCGGCGTCCTGGCCGAGCGGCGGACCGTCGCCGGGCCCCGGTGGGTCCGCCACCTGGGCAGGTGTGGGGAAGAGGCGGGTGAGCCCCGCGAACGCGGAGACGTAGGGGGTACCGACGCCCTTCGCGAGGCGGGACAGGTGGGTACGCGCCGCGGCCACGCTGATCTGCTGGCCCACTATCGCGCGGACCAGGAGCTCTGCCGGGTCGATGGCGCCCGGGACCCGGATGCCCGGGACCGCGGCGACCGACGGTGCGAGCACGGGGTCCGCGGCGAGGGCCGAGTCGACGGCCAACGGATCGGCGTCGAGATCCAGCAGCCGTCGCACCCGCGCGACGGCGACCGGGGCGTCGGCCAGGTCGGCGAGCTCGAGGTCCAGGTCGACCCGGCCGCAGCCTGGCCTGGGCACCCGCACCTCGAACGCGCCGGGGCCGTGCGGCAGGGCGACGGTCCGGGCGTACCGGAGAGGCGCCGGCCCGTCGGGCGAGCCGGTGCCCAGGTCCGCCGACTCGACACCCTCGACCGCGCGGACCGCCAGGAACTCGACCACGCCGTGCGCGTCGAACGGCTCCCGGACGGGCAGGGTGAGGGAGATCCGCACCGGCTGGTCCTCCGGAGCCGGTTCACCGAGGTCGGCACCTTGCACCGAGGTCGGCACAGGCCTGGACCGACCTCGGATTAAGGATCAAGACATGA
>NZ_JBEZZF010000158.1:0-1783 GCF_040639055.1 Promicromonospora sp. NPDC023987
CTAGCCTCGATCATTCACTTGGTGGGTAGCCCGGCCTGAGCGGTTCGTCCGATTTGGTGGTTGGCGCGTCTTGGGCATGGTTGCCGTGCGCGTGTCGCTGCGTGCGCCGGTTCCGGCCGGGGGTTGTGCGGTCGCTCCGTTCCGGTTCGTGGGAACAGTCGTCGGGCTGGTCAGGTCACGGCGGGTAGAGCCGCGAGGCGGTGCCAGGCGGTGGTGATCGCGTCGGTGTGCGGGTGGTCGCGGTCGAAGCGCAGCCACCTTTTGCGGGCGTGGTGGGCCAGGCGGGCGGGCAGCCAGTAGACCAGCTCGCGCATCGTGGCTGGCTCGGCCTTCGCCAGGAGCTCGTGGTCGTGGAAGGCGAGCAGCCGGGTCCAGACGTCGAGGTCACGGGCGATGCCGGTCAGCAGGACCCAGGCGGTGTTGATCCGCCAGGACGCCGAGGGCAGCAGGCCAAGGCCCGTGGTCTTCGCGGCCCGGACGTGGTCCTCGACGACGGCGTGGTGACGGTGCAGGACATCGAGCCACTGCGGCTGGTTCGTCCCGGGGATGCCGCGCATCCGGCCGATGTTCGTCGCGGTGATCGCGTATTTCCACCCGGTGGCCTTCTCCAGGGCGGTGACCTTCCCCGCAGCCTGGTCGCGTGGCGCGATCGGGACCCGGCGCACGATCAGCCGCATGCTGGTCGGCCAGCCGGGCCGCTTCGCCAGCCCGGTCAGCTCGGCGACATGCCCGTACTCAGACCCGGGCCCGCCGCAGCCGTGGGTCTCGTCGCTGGTCGCGTCGTCGTAGTCGACGGGCGGGGCGATCGTGCCGTCCTGGTCGAGGTAGGGCACCCATACCCGCTCGGGCAGAGCCTTGATCGCTGCCTCCTCAACGCTGGTGATGGTCCAGCCGATCGTCCAGGCCACCCGGCGCCGGGTGGTGCCCAGCCGTTCCAGGTGGCTGACCGTGTCGTGGGACGCGCCGGCGCCGTCGATCCGCACCAGCAGCTTGGAGTGCCGGCCCTCGTCAGGGATCTGCGCGAGGACCTCGTCCAGCACGGTGACGTGGTCGGTCGCGGTATTGCTGCCCGCGTTCCCCGGTCGGGGCAGGATCGACAGGGACTCGCCGGTGTTCGCGATCCACCCGCCGAGGTGGTGGTGCCCGAACCCGCCCTTGTAGGTCCCCGTCGCGTTCTGCTTACGGGAGTGGCAGCCCACGATCGTGGCGTCCAGGTCCACCACGACCCACCCCTCCAACCGTTTGCCGCCGACCCGCAGCCACGGGAAGCCGCCCGGCCGCGCGGCCAGCATCCGCCACAACGTCCTGCGACTTCTGGCACGAGCGCGCGACAAACGCCTCAAGACCCGCTCGTCGATGGAGTCCAGAGTCCGCCACAGCGTCGAGTCCGAACCGCACGACCCGAACGTGCCGGCATGGCCGGCGAGCATCCGCTCGACCTGCGACAAGTTTCTGGCCCCCGCAGCGATCGCCGACGCCGCACCCACCAGCACCGCCCCGCGGCAGATCCGCTCGACCCTGCCCGGCCCGAACACCTCCGAGATCCGAGCGGTCAGGCCGACAGCGTCGGCGGTCTTACGCAGCAGCACCACACCCGCGTTCGCGACCAGCCCTTTACCGTCAGCGGTCAGTTCCAAACGCGCATCCCACGCGGTAGTCTCGCCCACCAGAAAGGTGCTCCGATCCTCAGCCCGACACGTCCCTCGACAAGACGTATCGTGCCAGTTCAGAGCACCTTTCCTATGCCTTGACTCACCTCACCCACGAAGGATCGAGGCTAGAC
>NZ_JBEZZF010000159.1:0-1635 GCF_040639055.1 Promicromonospora sp. NPDC023987
CCTGACTCGTGCCACATCTCGGCGTTTCGTTATCGGCGGAGCTGTGGTCTGGGGTGATGGTCGCGGGTTGGGCTGTTCGGGGTGACTAACGGGCTTGGTCGTCGTAGCGTCCTTCGGTGGCGTCGTTCATCCGGAAGGTCCCCACGGCGTCGGGTGCGACGGCGGTGCAGGTCATGCATAAGCAGGGTCGGCAGGTCGTGGGGATCGAGCACATCGGGTCGGCGCACGACGAGGCGCAGCTGGCGGTGCTGCTGGAGATCGCCGAGCAGCGGCTTCGGCCGGGTCAGGGCGCACTGGACCTGGACCCGGGCACGTGGCCGGACGGCGGGGCGCGGGTCGTCGGCGGGGCGTCGCAGGTCCTGTGGGATGTGCTGGCCGGCGCGTATACGCGCCTGGGGTTCGGCGGCGTGGACGACGACACGTTCATGCGGCTCGTGCTCGCGCGGATCATCGAGCCGACGTCGAAGGCCGACACGGTCCGGGTTCTGGCCGAGGTCGGGGTTACCGCTCCGAGCGTGCGGACGATCTTCCGGAGCTTGAAGCGGTGCCAGGACCACGACTACCGGGCGGTCGTGCAGGCCGCGTGCCTGGAGCACGTCACTGCGGGCAGGGCCGGTTTGGCGATGATCATGTACGACTGCACGACGTTGTGGTTCGAGGCCGAGCACGAGGACGACCTGCGCAAGGTCGGGATGAGCAAGGAACGGCGCGTCGACCCGCAGATCCTGGTCGGTCTGCTCGTGACGACTACGGGGTTCCCGCTCGCGATCCACTGCTTCGAGGGGAACAAGGCTGAGACCAAGACGCTCTTGCCGGTGCTCGAAGCGTTCGCGGGCAGGTTCGAGGTCACCGGCCGGAACCTGGTGGTGGTCGCCGACGCTGGGATGTTGTCAGCGGCGAACCTGAACGCGCTGGAGGAGGCTGGGTTCTCCTTCATCGTCGGCTCGCGGATCTCCAAGGCACCCTACGACCTGGCCGACCACTTCGAACAGCACGGCACGCACTTGAGGGACAGGCAGGTCCTCGAGAGCCACCGGGTGATGGGTGCCGGCAAGCACGCGCGGCAGCGGCGGGTGGTCTACCAGTACCTGTTCGCCCGCCAGCAACGTGACCAGCGCACGATCAACGCTCAGATCACCCGCGCCGAGAAGGTCGCCGACGGCACCAAGCCGCTCAAGAAGGACCGGTTCGTCAAGATCGACGACACCAGCCGGGGCGTGGACTGGGACCTGGTGCAGCGTGCCCGCGACCTGGCCGGGCTGAAGGGCTATGTCACCAACCTCGCCGTCGAGGTCATGGACGGGCAGGCCGTGATCGACGCCTACCACGACCTCTACCAGGTCGAACGCTCCTTCCGGATGTCCAAGCACGACCTGGCCGCCCGCCCGATCTTCCACCACGTCCGCGAGTCGATCGAGGCCCACCTGACCATCGTGTTCACTGCCCTGGCCATCGCCCGCCATCTCCAGCAGGTCACCGACGTCTCGATCCGCAAGCTCGTCCAGACCCTGCAGCCCCTACGCACCGCCGTCATCGAGATCGCCGGCCACCGCATCACGGCCCAACCCGAGATCCCACCCGCTGCGGCCGAGATCCTCACCGCACTACGGGGTGACTAACCTGGCACGAGTCAGG
>NZ_JBEZZF010000160.1:0-1562 GCF_040639055.1 Promicromonospora sp. NPDC023987
AGTTTCTCACTCGTCTTTCGCTACTCATGCCTGCATTCTCACTCGCGCAGCCTCCACAACTAGGTCACCCCGCTGCTTCCCTGGCTACACGACGCTCCCCTACCCACCCAGTCGACTGGCCCGAAGGCGATCTGTATGACTGAGTGCCGCGGCTTCGGCGGTGTACTTGAGCCCCGCTACATTATCGGCGCAGGATCACTTGACCAGTGAGCTATTACGCACTCTTTCAAGGGTGGCTGCTTCTAAGCCAACCTCCTGGTTGTCTCAGCGACCCCACATCCTTTTCCACTTAGTACACGCTTAGGGGCCTTAGCCGGCGATCTGGGCTGTTTCCCTCTCGACTACGAAGCTTATCCCCCGCAGTCTCACTGCCACGCTCTCACACACCGGCATTCGGAGTTTGGCTGACTTCGGTAAGCTTGTGGGCCCCCTAGGCCATCCAGTAGCTCTACCTCCAGTGTGAAACACGTGACGCTGCACCTAAATGCATTTCGGGGAGAACCAGCTATCACGGAGTTTGATTGGCCTTTCACCCCTACCCACAGCTCATCCCCTCAGTTTTCAACCTAAGTGGGTTCGGGCCTCCACGACGTCTTACCGTCGCTTCACCCTGGCCATGGGTAGATCACTCCGCTTCGGGTCCATGACATGCGACTCAAACGCCCTATTCGGACTCGCTTTCGCTACGGCTACCCCACACGGGTTAACCTCGCCACACACCGATGACTCGCAGGCTCATTCTTCAAAAGGCACGCCATCACCCCACACACCACAAAGATGCGAAGGCTCTGACGGATTGTAAGCGCACGGTTTCAGGTACTATTTCACTCCCCTCCCGGGGTACTTTTCACCTTTCCCTCACGGTACTAGTCCGCTATCGGTCACCAGGGAGTATTCAGGCTTACCGGGTGGTCCCGGCAGATTCACAGCAGATTTCACGGGCCCGCTGCTACTCGGGTGCCTGCTACAACAGAGAACACGTTTTCGTCTACCGGACTCTCACCGTCTACGGTCGGCCATCCCAGACCAATTCGACTAACGCGATCTTTTCTGACTGTCGCCCAGATCGGCAGATCTGAGAAAGCAGGTCCCACAACCCCGGCCATGCAACGACTGCCGTCTATCACACACAACCGGTTTAGCCTCTTCCGCTTTCGCTCGCCACTACTCACGGAATCACTATTGTTTTCTCTTCCTGTGGGTACTGAGATGTTTCACTTCCCCACGTTCCCTCCACACACCCTATATATTCAGGCGCGGGTAACACGACATCACTCGTGCTGGGTTTCCCCATTCGGAAATCCTCGGATCTCAGCTCGGTTGACAGCTCCCCGAGGCTTATCGCAGCCTCCTACGTCCTTCATCGGCTCCTGGTGCCAAGGCATCCACCGTACGCTCTTAAACACTTACTAACAAAGATGCTCGCGTCCACTGTGCAGTTCTCAAACAACACACCCACCCAAACCATGATTTCAGGACCAGCACCCTCCAACGAAGGCCCCGGCCGCCCGCACCTTCCACGAACTACTCGCCCTGGTCGCGGCCGGACACTGCGTGCACCC
>NZ_JBEZZF010000161.1:0-1302 GCF_040639055.1 Promicromonospora sp. NPDC023987
TATCAAGCACACTGTTGAGTTCTCAAACAACCGACGCACACCGTCAGACCCGCAATCTTTCCGATCGCTTCCCTGTCCGGGGCAGTTCCTCTAACTTACCAGATTCTTTCGGCCGATCAAATTCGCTTCCGTTCTCAGAACTGGAAGGAATTGCATCCACCTGCCGAATTCGGCACCACACCATTTCCGGGGAACACGAAGCTTCCCGGACCTACGATGTGGGTTTCAACCCCGGCGCGGCCACCCCACCGTTTCCGGTTGGTGTCCGTCTGCCCGTCGGGCTGACCTGGAGAACATTACACACGATCCCCGGCAGACGCCACTTCGCTCGGAGTGGCCTGCGGCACACCATGTTTCCGCAGGTCAGGGCGCCTTTTGAACTGGTCGTGGCACACCATCGGGCAACACTTGTGACGGGGGACACGCCCGCGGCTGCCGGATGCGCCTCTCCGGTGGTCGGCAGACCGTCCATTGCCCTGGCCCGCACCCGCATTTTCCCGTTCCGGTCTGTATTCACCGCTCGCGGCCCGGGTACTACGTTCGGACCGTGACCTCCGAGCCCCGGGCGGCGTCCACCGCCCCCACCCAGACATCCACAACACAGGCCGCCCCACCGAGCGTGGTGCAGCACGGGTCGCCGCCCGTACCGGCCGCGCCCCCCGGCGTCGTGCGCAGGGCTACCGCCGAGGACGCTGCCGAGGTCGCGTGGCTCGCCGCGCTCACCTTCCCCCTGGCCTGCCCGCCCGAGGCCTCCGCCGTCGAGATGGCCACCCACATCGCACAGCGGCTGACACCCGCGCACTTCCGGGAGTGGGCGGCCAGCGAGGCGCACGCGCTGCTCGTCCACGACGGCGGCACCGCGCTGCTCGGCTACGCCCTCCTGGTCCTCGGGGCTCCCGAGGGTGCTGCGGAGGCCGACGCCGTGCGGCAGGCGAGCGGGCGCGAGGGCCCATACGTCGAGCTGTCCAAGATCTATGTCCAGCCCGGTGCGCAGGGCCGTGGCGTCGCCGGCGAGCTCATGCGGGCCGCCTCCGACGCGGCGGCCGAGCTCGGTCCGGGCCTGCCGTACTGGCTGGGGACCAACGCGCAGAACCTGCGTGCTCGTGCCTTCTACCGCAAGCACGGCTTCGACGTGATCGGGCGGCGCACCTTCGTGGTGGGCGGCCTCGCGCACGACGACGTGGTGCTGCTGCGCACCAGCCAGCGACTCGCCGGGGCCCGCGTCGAGGTGGCGGGTGCCGATGCGGGCTTCCTCGTCACCGTGGGAGCGGCCTGGTTCGCGACCCTGCTGACCCTCGCCGC
>NZ_JBEZZF010000162.1:0-1285 GCF_040639055.1 Promicromonospora sp. NPDC023987
GGGACTGCCCCAGGAACGGTTGACACGTCTTCTTTGATGAGTCAGGCCGCGAGGGCCAGGGTCTGGTCAGCGTAGACGGTCTCGAACTCGATTGGTGTCATGCGGCCCAGGCGGCGTTGTCGGCGGCGTCGGTGGTAGGTCCTCTCGATCCAGGTCACGATCGCCAACCGGAGCTGCTCGCGGGTGGTCCAGGGGCGGCGGTTCAGGACGTTCTTCTGCAGCAGGGAGAAGAACGACTCCATCGCGGCGTTGTCCCCGCAGGCTCCGACCCGGCCCATCGACCCGGTGATCTGGTGGGACTTCAGGGCGCGGCGCAGCTTCTTGGACCGAAACTGCGACCCGCGGTCCGAGTGCAGCACCGTGCCGACCGCGTCTGGGGTCGTGGGGATGACGTCACGCCTGCTCACGGCATGGTTCAGCGCGTCCACGGCCAGGCGGGCCTTCATCCGCGAGTCGATGGAGTAGCCCACGATCCGCCCCGAGTACACGTCCTTGATCGCGCACAGGTAGAGCTTGCCCTCGCTCGTGGGGTGCTCCGTGATATCCGTGAGCCACAACCGGTTGGGTGCACTGGCGGTGAAGTCGCGCTGGACGAGGTCGTCGTGCACGGGCGGGCCGGCCTTACGCCCGGTGCCCTTCTTACGGTGGATCACCGAGACGATCCCGACCTGCCGGCACAACGCATGCATGGTGTTCTCGCTCACGACGTGTCCGGCGTCTTTCAGGTCGTCAGCGATGAGGCGGTAGCCGAACTCCGGGTCATCGGTGTGGATGTCGAGGGCGGCGTTGATCAGGTGGGCCTGACGCCACTGGGCGTCGGTGACCGGCCGGGCCAGCCACTTGTAGTAGCCCTGACGGGAGAAGCCCAGCACCCGGCAGGTCACCGCGACGGGCAGACCGTCAGCGGCAAGCTCTTGGACCAGCGGGTAGGTCATTTTGGGGAGATCTCCTTGGCGAAGTACGCCGCCGCGCGACGCAGGATCTCTACTTCCTGCTCCAGGACACGGTTGCGCTTCTTCAGCTCACGCAGCTCTGCAGACTCGGCCTGCGTGGCACCGGGACGGTTCCCGTCCTCGACGTCTGCGGACTTGAGCCAGCGGCGCAAGCACGACTCGGTGATCCCGAAGTCCTTGGCGACCTGCGCGATCGGCGTCTGTCCCTGACGGGCGACCGCGATCACGTCACGACGAAACTCGGGTGGGTAAGCCTTGGGCACAACAACATCCTTCCAGCACCGACCTCAGGCCGGTACAGATCAGATGTCAACCGTTCCTGGGGCAGTCCC
>NZ_JBEZZF010000163.1:0-1257 GCF_040639055.1 Promicromonospora sp. NPDC023987
CCACACATCACCCCCACCCCCCCCCCCTCCCTACTGTCACTGCTCCTTCGGGGCCGCCCCCCCCGCCCGCCGACCTCGATGCAAAGTCACGACCTCGATGAAAGGCGCAGGGCGGGAGCTAGCGCGACCACAGGCAGGACGTTATGCACAGGTGCCGCTGGCGAGCCCCGGCTCGGCCGCGCTGCTGGTGCACTCGTGGCATGAACGTCACACCGTCCGCTCGCAACGTAGTGGTCCCACCCGTCCTCCTCGCCGGCGAACGCGACAGGAACCAGCTGGCGCAGGACCGTCGTCGGGGCTCCCTCGTCCGGATCAGGCGAGGCGCGTACTGCGAGCCGGACACGATTCGCGTGGCAGGCGCAGCGGCAGCACCACGAGAGGAGCGGAACAAGGCCCTGGCCTGTGCACGCGCGCTCCACTCCCAGCTGCGCTCCGATCACGTCTTCAGTCACACGACCGCAGCGCTGCTTCTGGGATGCCGCGTCTGGACGGTTCCGGACCGAACGCACCTGTACCAGGGCTACCGGGCGTCAGGCCGCGCCGCGAAGGATGTCTTCAGACACAGAGGAGACGTCGCGCCGGACCAGGTCGTCACCATCGACGGCCTGCCAGTGACCTCCCTCGCTCGCACCGTCGTCGACTGCGCGCTGACCCTGCACCCGCTGGAGGCGCTCGTCATCGTCGACTCGGCGCTCAGGCTGGGTGTCCGCCGGGAAGACCTGCTCAAGTTGCTCGAAGCGCGCGCGGGTCGACGTGGCATCCGGCAAGCACAGCTGCTGATCGAGCTGGGGGACGCCGGCGCACAGTCCGCGTGGGAGACCTGGGTCCGCTACGAGATCCTGCGCGCCGGTCTACCCCGACCTACCGCTCAGATGGCGGTCCGGACCGACCTCGGTCTCTTCCATACCGACCTCGGCTACCCGCAGTGGGCGCTCGGGATCGAGTTCGACGGTCTGGTCAAGTACCGGCCCGACGGCGTCCGGCCTGGACACGACCCTGCCCGGGAGTACATGCGCGAGAAGGCTCGCGCCGAGGCCATCCGCCGCGCGGGCATCGCCATCGAGCACGTCAACGCCTCGGACAAGCGGGACGTGCCCGCACTGATCGCGCGGTTCGCACGCCACCTGCCACCCGGCCTGCTGGCCTCCGCCCGCCCCCATCCGGCCTTGCCGCCGACCTGACTGAGGCCTCCGTCGAGGTCGTGACTTTGCATCGAGAGATCGGAGGAGGGGCGGGGGGGGAAGGAGTGGGGTGCGG
>NZ_JBEZZF010000164.1:0-1220 GCF_040639055.1 Promicromonospora sp. NPDC023987
ACACGACTCTCTTCCAATCTCCCCTACCCGGAGTTTTCGGCAGAACGTCAGGTGATCGGTAACCCGGGTTGCCGATCACCTGACGTTCTACCGACCACTCGCTCGACCTGCACCCCGCAGCGAGCGCGACCACAGGGGCTGATCTCGAGGGGTTGTGCACAGGGTGTCCTGCCGGGGCACCACGCCGGCCTCGATCTGAGCGAATCTCTTGTGTGTGAACGACACGGAGATAGTCCTGGCCCGCGAGCACGATCGCGATGCGCTGCGCCGCGCAGTCCGGGACCGGACGATGGAGAAGATCCGCCGGGGTGCCTATCGCGCTCGGCGGGACACGACCGGTGACCGGCACCAGGACGCCAGGGAGCGGGCGGTCGCACGCGTCGTCGCCGTGAGTTCCCAGCTCACCATGCCGTCGTGAGCCACGAGTCGGCCGCACTGTTGCACGGGCTGCGGCTGTGGCAGCTGCCCGTGCGCGTGCATGTCGTCCAGGCGTACCGGGCCTCATCGGCGTCCGCCCGCGATATCGCGCGGCACCGTCTGATGCTCGCCGACCACGAACGCACCACGGTCGACGGTGTGCCGGTGACCAGCCTCGCGCGCACCGTCGTGGACTGCTGCGTGTCGCTGCACCCGCTGCTCGCGCTCGTCATCGTGGATCACGCGCTCGCGCTCGGCCTGGACATCGAGCGCGCACGCGAGATCGTCACCGGGATGCGGGACGTGCGCGGACGCCGTCGGGCGCTCCTGGTGCTCGAGCTGGCGGACGCGGGAGCGGAGTCCGCGTGGGAGACGTGGCTGCGGTACCTGGTCCTGAGAGCGGGCCTGCCACGACCGGTGACGCAGCTTCGCGTGCGCACGCCGCACGGCGACTTCCGGGCCGATCTGGGCTGGGTGGAGTTCCGGCTGCTGGCCGAGTTCGATGGCCGGGTGAAGTACCTCGCCGGAGTGCTCGGCCCGCAGCACGACGCCGGCCGCGCGCTGTTCGACGAGAAGCGCCGCGAGGACCATCTGCGGGAGGAACGCTGGGGAGTGGTGCGCGTGACGTCGTCGGACGGCGCCGGCCCTGCGCTCGCCCGGGTGCTGCGCCACGTGCCGGAGGAGGTGCGCGCCGCTCTGACCCCGCTCCATCTGCTCCCGCCCCCGCCGGGTGCCGTGGGCCGCCCACGTGGTCGGTAGAACGTCAGGTGATCGGTAACCCGGGTTGCCGATCACCTGACGTT
>NZ_JBEZZF010000165.1:0-1184 GCF_040639055.1 Promicromonospora sp. NPDC023987
CGACGAGATGACCGCGATCCGTCGCCAGGCGCAGGACACCTACGACCTGCAGGCCTACGTGGACGCGCAGTACGGCGGGCCGGGCCGCGGCTGGACCGATGCCCGGCACCAGCAGCCGCGGAGCCCACCAGAAGCGGTGCCCAGCGGAGACCAGCACCCCAGTGCCACCAGGGCTCAGTGCCAGCGGAAGAGCCGGGCCGCGCCCGCTCCGAGCGCCGCGGTCCAGCCCAGCAGGATCACCACGGAGAACGCCGGCACGGACCCGTGCAGCAGGGCGCCGCGCATCGCCTCGCCCAGGGCGCCCGACGGCAGCAGCACCGCGACGTGCGCCAGCGGGCCGGCGAGCTGTGCGGCGGGCAGCAGCACGCCGCCGCCCAGGGTGAGCAGCACGAGCACGAGATTGGCCACGGCGAGCACGCCTTCGGCGCGCAACGTCCCGGCCAGCAGCAGGGCGAGAGCGGTGAACGCCGCGGTGCCCAGCAGACCGGCGCCGACGGCGGCGGGCAGGGCGCCCAGGTCCGGCCGCCAGCCGAGCGCCAGCGCGGTGCCTGCGATGACGATGACCTGCACCACCTCGACGGCGAGCACGCCCAGCACCTTGCCGGCCAGCAGCCCGGTGCGGCCCAGCGGGGTGGTGGCCAGCAGACGCAGCACGCCGTTGCGCCGGTCGAAAGCGGTGGCGATCGCCTGGGACGTGAACGCGGTGGACATGACGGCCAGTGCCAGCACACCGGGCGTCACGAAGTCGACACGCGTGTACCCCTGCGTGTCGAGGTCGACGAACGAGGTCTGGACCAGGCCGACCAGCACCAGGACCGGCAGCACTATCGTCACGAGCAGCTGCTCGCCGTTGCGCAGGATGGCTCGCGCCTCGAACGAGGCCTGGGCGGCGATGCGGCGGGCCGCGGGTGCGGCGGCGGGAGTGGTCTGGACGCTCATCGCAGGTTTCTCCCCGTGAGGTCGAGGAACACGTCCTCGAGCGTGCGACGGCCGGTGGTGACCGACCGGGCCAGCACCCCGCGGTCGGCGAGCCACGCGGTCACGGCGGCGAGCGCCGCGGCGTCGACCGGTCCGGTCAGGATGTAGACGCCGGCCTCGCTCTCGCACCCGACCCACCCCTCCCCGCTCCGTTGAGTGCTGGGTATTTGTTGGTCCGACGCCTGCTGGCCCGACAAATACCCAGC
>NZ_JBEZZF010000166.1:0-1154 GCF_040639055.1 Promicromonospora sp. NPDC023987
TGGGTCTTGCCGGGCATGTCGCGTGCGACTTGATCTCGGCGCGTGCGGCGACGTCGTCCAGGAGCAGGACGTTCTACCGACCACACGGGGCCTGACGTGTCAGCCGAAGACCGGCGGGTAGGCGACCGTGCCGCGCAGGCCCGGGTCTTCCGGGGCGTAGGCCGGCAGCAGGTAGACCTGAGCGGCCTCGGCCGGAGCCCACTCCGGCAGGTGCATCTCGATCCCGTGGTCGCGAGCCGGGAGGAAGCCGAGCGCGCCGTAGTAGCTCGGGCTGCCCTCCAACACCACCAGCGGCTCGGCTGCCTCCTCCGCCCTCGCGAGGGCGGCCCGAACCAGGGCCGCGCCGATCCCGCGGCGCTGATGTCCGGGGATGACGGCGAGCGGGGTGAGCATCGCCGCCGTGCGCTCGCCCGCCTCGCCGGTCAGCGTGCAGCCGTCGATCATGACGCAGCCGACCACGTCGCCGTCCGACACCGCGACCAGCGACATCGCCGGGCGGTAGATCCAGGACGCGCGGATCCGGTCCACGCCGTCGGCGACCTCCTCGTCGCCGAACGCCGCGACCAGCAGCTGCCGGATCGCGACGAAGTCTTCCGGACGCTCAGGCCGGATCTGCCAGTCGCTCATGCCGTGGCGCCCTCCACCGGTCCCGGCTGTGCCTCGACCTCGGCGGGCGAGCGGAGGATGCAGAACTCGTTGCCCTCCGGGTCGGCGAGCACCACCCAGCCCGTACCGGGTCCGTACTGCCCGCGCCGGTCGGCCACGACCGTGGCGCCGTGCGCGATCACGCGTTCGACCTCGGTGTCCTGCGGGTCCGTGCGCGGCCGCAGGTCGAGGTGCAGCCGGTTCTTCACCGACTTGGCCTCCGGCACCTCGATGAACAGGACCGTCGGGCCCTTGCCCTCCGGGTCGACGAGCATGCACTCGTCGTGGCCGGGCAGGTTCGGGTCGCCGGGCTCGTCCTCGTAGCCGAGCACCGGTTTCCACCACTCGGAGAGCGAGTAGGCGTCGGAGCAGTCGATGGACAGGTGCGAGATGAAGGAAGCCACCATCGGACCCTGGCACACCCGAACTCCCCGCCCCAACGGATTTACGGCGGATCCCGGTGGTCGGTAGAACGTCAGGTGATCGGCAACCCGGGTTACCGATCACCT
>NZ_JBEZZF010000167.1:0-1136 GCF_040639055.1 Promicromonospora sp. NPDC023987
TGAACGTCTGCGAAACGACCTGCGCCCGCTCCTGCGGGGCATCAACGAGAGCACGGAGCGGGCACGCCTGATCGCGAGCGGCAGGGCCGGCGTCCATGCTGCGGCCCCTGATCAGCCCGCCGCGACTGCGGCCGGGTGACACCGTCGCCGTCGTCGCCCCGTCAGGTCCCGTACCCGCCGAGCGGCTCGACATCGGCGTCGGCCACCTCAGGGCATGGGGGCTCGACGTCCAGGTGATGCCGCACGTCCTGGACACCCACCCGGACCACGGCTACCTGGCGGGCTCCGACGCGGCGCGCGCCGCCGACTTCCAGGAGGCCTGGCTCGATCCCGACGTCCGCGCGGTCATCACGGCGCGGGGCGGGTACGGGGCGACCCGGATGGTGGACCTCGTCGACTGGGACGCACTCGCCGCGACGGACCCGAAGGTGCTCGTCGGCTACAGCGACTGCACGGTGCTGCACCAGACGGTCGCCCTGCACCTCGGGCTCGTCTCCCTGCACGGTCCGATGACGGGGACCGTGTCGTTCCTCAAGTCCGAGCCGGCCCGCGAGCACCTGCGGCGCACCCTGTTCGAGCCCGAGACCACGCAGACGGTCGCCGGGCCCCTGGCCCACACCGTCGTCGGCGGCACGGCCCGCGGCATCACCATCGGCGGCTGTCTCTCGCTCCTGGCGACGTCCGTCGGGTGCGGCGCGACACCCCCGTCCGCCGCCGGCGGGATCGTCCTGCTGGAGGACGTCGGCGAGCGGGCCTACCGAGTGGACTCGTTCCTCACCTACCTGTTGCGCTCAGGCTGGTTCGACGGCGCGCTCGGCATCGTGCTGGGCTCATGGCAGGACTGCGACCCGGTCGAGCCGGTGATCCTGGACCTGCTGGGGCCGCTCGGCATCCCGATCGTCGGCGACCTCGGGTTCGGTCACGGGCCGGACCCGCTCACCGTGCCGCTGGGCGTGCCGGTCGAGCTGGACGCCGACGCCGCCACGCTCACGCTGGACCAGCCGGCCCTCGCGCAGCCCTGACGGGGGCGCGTCTCCCCTTCGAGGCCTAAGTTTCTTCGCTTTGGGGGCCTCGAAAGCCCGGAACCCCTGCGCTGCGGTGACCCCCGCTGCGGTGTCGGTCATGGCGCGACTCCT